>JAUXHF010000136.1 GCA_030621685.1 Spirochaetota bacterium | reverse complement strand
TTTCTAAGGCTTGCTTTGCTTGGGCGCTACGCAGAGGCTTATATTCTTTTAGAACTAATGTTAAGTTTGTTTTCCCATACCAGCGGTTTAGGCTAGGGTCGGCAAAATTTGTTTCTACTATGCCGCCCTCGTGTATGCTGGCTTTAAGCTGTAGGCTAGGATCTAGGCCTGTTTCTAAATTTCCGCTAGCATGTATGTAATCAAGGCCGTTGCCAGCTTTAAGCAGGGCTGGCAGAAGCAAACCACCCTTTAGGCTTCGGGCATCGCCTAAGGAGGCCACGCTGAGGTTAAGCAGGTCGCCTTTTTCTAAATACCCATAAGATTCGGCGACTATGCTAACTAAGGCTAAATTCCGTGTTTGAATGCGGCGTTCTTCTACTTGTAATCCAAAATCGCCTAGCAAGGATGCCAGCATTTTTTTTGAGAATACGCTTCGCCTATCGCCGCTGCCGTTTAATCCGGCTACCAATCCGTAACCGAGGAAAATGTTCCGTTTCACGCCTTCTAGGCGGCTGATGTCTTTAAGTTTTACGCTATAGGCCGCTTCTAAGAGAAATGGACTTAATAAAATGCCTAGGCTGGATAGACTGAAAATAAGGTATCTTGGGCGAATGTCTGAAAAAAAAGACTGTAAGGATTTTTTTAGGCAAAGCCATGAATATGTTATCAAGGGCATGGCTGCTTTGCTGGCTGTAAAAGCTGTAAATAATTTTTTATGCATGATCTCTAACTGAGGGTAACTATCAAATATATGTATGTATGCAGTTGTGGCAAGCAGTTGGGGCAAGCCTGCTGGCTACAGAAAGTTTAGAAAAGTAATTTTTATAAAATAGCTGTAGGATTCTTTAGCTGGAATGCCTGCCTGCTATTCGAAAAAAGCCGGAAACTTCCGTCTTTTTATTGACGGGGAAATGCGAAGATGGTAGAGTAAATTTTTGCTTCTTTTGCTTCTTTTAGCGCTAGGCTTGCTAAGAAATTCTCAAGCTAATTTTCAAGCTGATTTTCGGGCTAATTTCCGGGCTGATTCTCAAGCTAATTTTCAGGCTACTTAGCTACTTATAGAGATATATTTAGGCTTCATGCAGGCCTGCTATGATATAATTAAAGAACCAATGATTACGAATGCTTTTTGTAAAAAGCAAACAAGATACTAAATAAAGAATAAAAACAAGAAGATAAGCGAATTTCTAAGCGAGTTTCCCATGCCCATAGCTACTTTTAAAGAATATAAAAACATGTTGGACGCTGCGCTTAAAGGGAAATATGCTTATCCGGCTATCAATGTTTTCAACATGACAACGATACAAGCCGCGCTGTCGGGGTTAGCGGAAAGCCGCTCGGATGGGATTATCCAAGTTTCGTTGGGCGGGGCTAAATTTGCTGCGGGAGCCATGCTTAGTCAAAGGCCAGAGGCTCTTTTTCATGGGGCGCTTGCTTTAGCCGAATATACGCATCGCTGCGCCGAACATTACGATGTTTTGGTGGCCTTGCATACCGATCATTGTTTAGTGGACTCTCTTGATACTTTTATAAAACCTTTGCTAGCAGAAACAAAGCGGCGGCGGGCCCGAGGCGAAAAAAATCTCTTTGGCTCGCATATGTTTGATGGCTCTACGTTAAGTTTGCAGAAAAATCTTGAGGTGGCCCTTCCGCTACTTGAGGAATGTGCTAGCCTTGATATTATTTTAGAAATTGAAGTGGGCGTTGTTGGCGGAGAAGAAGATGGGGTGAAGGCTGAAAAAGACGCTAAACTTTATACAACAAGTGAAGACATGTTGTATGTTGCCCAAAGGCTGGGTCTTGGCGAAAAAGGAGAATATATGCTGGCAGCATGTTTTGGTAATGTGCATGGCGTGTATAAAAGCGGTTTAGTAAAACTTAGGCCTAGTATTTTGAGAGAAGGCCAAGCGGCGCTTGCTAAGCAGCATGGCGCAGAAAATATTTTTAAATTGGTTTTCCATGGAGGCTCGGGTTCAAGGCTAGATGAAATTCATGAGACGCTAGACTATGGCGTAGTGAAAATGAATATCGATACCGATATGCAGTATGCTTTTACGCGGTCTGTTGCCGATCATTTTTTTAAAAACTATAGCGGAGTCTTGAAAATCGATGGAGAAGTTGGTGTGAAAAAACAGTATGACCCTAGGGGGTATTTGAAAAAGGCTGAACTGGCTATGAAGGAACGTGTGAAGCAGGCTTGCACAGAGCTGTGCTCTCAAGGAAAAACCTTATTGGGCTAAACAAATTGTTTTTTTTTAGTAGCATGCATGAAAAAACCTGACAAAAAAGCCGCTAGCAAAATACAGCGACTTCATATGCAAGCGGCACACTTATACGCTGGTCTTTCCTATTGCAAAAGACGGCAGGTTGGCTGCCTTGTGGTAAAAGGGGAACGGATTGTATCCATTGGCTATAACGGCACACCTCCGGGTTGGGAAAACAAATGCGAAGGTAAGGACGGCAAAACTTATGAGCATGTGTATCATGCTGAAACTAATGCCATCTCAAAATTGGCAAAATATGGGCAGGCTGTGGAGGGCGCGCATCTTTTTGTTACGGCGACTCCTTGCATTGAATGTTCTAAGCTCATTGCTCAAACAGGAATAAGCCATGTATTCTATGACGAGCCGTACAAAAATAAGAAAGGACTAAAACTTCTGCGTAAATGTAAAATAAAACTAACAAGAATTCAAATAGAAAAAGCAGGAATTCAAGAAAATAAAAGTGCTAAAAAATGAATAGGAAAAAAATTTGTCAAATCATTTTGTTAATGGGCTTGCTTATTATGCTGCCCTTTACTTTGTTTAGTTGCAAATATTATTTTGTTAAAGAGGATGAGAACCTTAAGAATTTGCTGGAGCCGGGCAGCATAGAGTATTATAATTTTATTGCTCAAGTTTATTACAGCCGCAGGCAATATACGAGGGCTATTTTCTTCTATGAGAAGATAATAGAGGGCTACAGCGATACTGAAAACAGCCGACATCGTAGGCATGTAGCATGGGCATATTATGAAATTGGTTTTTGTGAAAAAAAACGAGGACGTAAGAAGAAGGCTCTTGAATTTTTTGAATTAGCGCTTACGAAGTCCAATGACTTTACTATAAATACTCTGGCGCTTGATCAAATAGAAAAAATAGCTATCACGTTAAAAGCAAAGCCGAAAAAATTAGCTACAGAATTGTAGACCTTAGCTAAGACAAAGCTCCGCACTCCTTGCTTTTTTTGCTGTTTGCTGATTACTCCATTCTTCGTTTGGGCTATGATAGGCTTGCTTAGGAAATATTTAAGGAAAAAGAATGAGCGAAAATAACTCTGAACCGAGCAGCAGCCCCGAGCTACTAAGCTTCATAGTTACCTTGCTTTTTTTGCTGATTACCCCATTCTTCGTTTGGGCGATGATAGGCTTGCTTAGGAAAATTGAATTTGAGGGGCTAAAAGTGCTTTTTTTTTGTATAGGCATAGGCGCAGGCATTCTTCTCATTAACTACACCAGCTTGCTACAGCGTCTGTATATTTTTTTTCACGAGCTAGCGCATGCCAGCACAGCCATTGTTTTTTCTGCCCAGATTTTTGCTTTTAAGATAGGAAAAGAAAGCGGCTACGTGCAATCAGATAAATCGAATGTGTTCATTCGCTTAGCCCCGTATCTCTTGCCCTTAGATCTAAGCTGTCTTCTTACCCTTCATTATGCTTTGCTTATATATTTCCGCTACTATCATGGAGAACATAAAGATTTCCTTGTCTTTTTTTTTTTGAGTGGTATGCTTCTTACATCTACTAGTTTTTATAATATAAAATTGCTCTTGAAAGAAACCAGCGATATTAATAGGAGCCAGCTGATGATCTCGTTCACGGTTATCGTTAATATGTATGCGCTGAGCAGTATTTTTCTCGTGTATCTACTCTTTCAAAGCAGTCCTCTTTTAGATGGCCTTAGCTTTATGCGTAGCATATAAGAGTTTTCATAAAAAGCATGGCGGCAAGAATTAAATAGGCAAAAAAACATATGAATATAGCTAAGAGGAAAAGATGAAAACAACAGCACTCTATGAACTACATAAAAAATTTTCTGGCAAGATGGTGACTTTTGCCGGCTATGAAATGCCACTGCAATATAGCTCTTTACTGAAAGAACATGCCGCCGTTCGTGAAGCGGTAGGTATCTTCGATGTATCGCATATGGGCGAGCTTTTGATTCGTGGGAAACAGGCCATCTCGGCGGTGAACAAGCTGATAAGCAATCGCTTGAAAGAAGCTTCTTTGGGCCTAGGCGTGTATTCCCCCATGCTCTATGAACACGGGGGATGCGTGGATGATATTATTGCTTTTCCGCTAGCCGATGACGAGGTGCTGCTGGTTGTGAATGCGGCCAATGAAGAAAAAGATTTTAACTGGGTGAAAACATTCTTAGCAAAAAATTTCGGGGACACAGATTTGCGGGTGAGCAACGAGAGTGATAAATATGCCTTGTTAGCCCTGCAAGGAAAACATGCCGATGAATTGCTTGGGCAGCTTCTTCCAGAGTATCGGCCAGGGCCGCCATTTTCTTTTGGCCATGTCATGTTTGCTGGAGCGAATATTTTTGTGAGCCGAACGGGCTATACCGGAGAGGCGGGCATAGAAGCTCTCATAGACATAAGCGGCGATGAGGGCAAAGAGCGAGCCAATCTTTTTTTTAAGCAGGCCATAAAGATGGGCGCCTTGCCTTGCGGGCTAGGCGCTCGTAATACCTTGCGCTTAGAAAAAGGATATATGCTTTATGGCCAAGATATTTCAGAAAAAATAACACCTTTAGAAGCTGGATTACGCTGGACGGTAAAATTTAAAAAACAAGAAAATTTTATTGGCAAGGAAGCCTTGCTCAAGCAATTGGAAACGGGCCTTCAAAGAAAACTTTTTGGCCTTCGCCTACAGGGGAAAGTCCCAGCACGAGAGGGCGCCTTGCTGTATAAGCATGATGCTGCGCAAAGTGAGGATGAGAGTGAGAGTATTGGCATGGTAAGTAGCGGCAGCTGGTCTCCTAGTCTTAAAGCGCCTATAGCGATGGCCTTCTTGAACACAGAATTTTTAGCCAGTGAAGAAGCTGGCAAGGAAGCGATAAAAGTGTACGCAAAACTACATAATAAATTTGTGGCAGCCGAAATTGGCCCTAGCTCTTTTTTATAAGTAGCCAGTAAAGCGACCGGCGACCGCTTGTCTTTTTTTAACACTTGTTTGAGTAGGTGGCAGAAGATGATGGAGATACGGGAGCTTCGATTAAAAATAGTAACAATATTTTATTAAAAAAAGTTTAAGGTAAGCCATGAACAATAAAGAATTTTCACAAAGACATATAGGCAGCAGCGCCGATGAGGCTATGGCCATGTACAAAGCTATCGGCATGGGCATGGGCATGGATAAAAATACTCTTGAAAATACAGCCAAGGCAGATGGTCAATTGTATGGCCAATCGAAGAGATTACTGGAGGATGGCCTAGACTATACGCTGATGCGTCAGGCTGTTTTTAGCCGCGATGATATTTCTAAGGACGAAGCAAAAAACCCCAAGAAAAAGAACGTGGACTTGGATTTTTTATATGCCAAAGAAGAAAATTTTGCTGTGCCTGAATTTCTTAAAACAGCCTTAAGCGAAACAGAGTATACGAAACATTGTAAAGAGATGATGGATAAAAATAAGGTATTTCGTTG
>JAUXHF010000160.1 GCA_030621685.1 Spirochaetota bacterium | reverse complement strand
TCCGACTTAAGAGTGAGGAAGCTGAAAAAAAATGAAAGGCTTAGCAAGACAAGATCTGGAAAATAAGGGATAAACATTATATAGTTTTTAAAAAGAAATGGGAATTAAGAGTCACTGCGTTTTTTTAAGTGATGTGCTGTTGGCACCACTTGTTACTGAGAAATCAACTTTCTTACGAGAGCGAGGAGTATATGCTTTCAAAGTAGCTCGGCTTGCATCCAAAAGAATGATTGGAAAATCATTTGAAAAGCGATTTTCAGTAAAGGTAGATAGCGTGCGAATAGTTTGTGTAAAGCAAAAAATAAAATCTTCTATGCTGTCGCGTAGCGGAAAGGCTGCTGCTGGAAAAACGAGCTCGTATAAAAAAGCCTATATTTCTGTGATTGGTAAAGAAAAAATATCGGAACTTGATGCATAAAGAAGCGTAGCTAAGCCTTCTTTTAAAACCTAAGAAATTAAATAATATTTGAAACATAAACAAAAACTACTATGGCTTTAAAACTTTTCAAACCCACCACGCCAGGTCTTCGAGGAAAGGCAATTGTTGATACAAGTGCTTTGTCGAAAGTGGCTCCGTGTAAGGCGCTCACGCATGGGAAGAAGCGCATAAGTTCTCGAGATACGAAGGGTCGTATTTCGGTGCGTAGGCGTGGCGGCGGGCATAAAAGACGCTATCGCATAATTGACTTTAAAAGAGAGAAAGTTAATATTGAAGCTGTGGTGAAAACGGTTGAGTACGATCCTAACCGTTCAGCTTTTATTGCCTTGGTTGCCTACAAAGATGGCGAAAAACGTTATCATCTTGCTACTGAAAACATGCGAGAGGGGCAAGTTATTATCTCTGGAGATGAGGTGCGTTCGGTAGAAGGAAATACCTTATCGCTATCAAAAATTAACATTGGCTCGTTCATCCATAATATTGAAATGATGCCCGGTCGTGGCGGGCAGATGGTTCGCTCGGCTGGTTCGGCGGCTAAACTTCTTGGTCGTGATGGCAAATATGCTACCGTAGAGCTTCCCTCGGGCGAGGTTCGGAAAATTCTTTCGACATGCCGTGCTAGCGTTGGCGTGGTTTCTAATAAAGATAAGAAAAATGAGAAGTCGGGTAAGGCCGGGCGCGGCCGGTGGTTTGGTCGGCGTCCTAAGGTGCGTGGAGTTGTGATGAATCCTGTTGACCATCCTATGGGTGGTGGCGAGGGTCGTTCTTCTGGCGGGCGGCATCCTTGTTCGCCCACTGGAGTACCTTCCAAGGGTTTTAAAACTCGTTCTGTGAGAAAATGGACGAGTAAATTTATTGTGCGCTCGCGTAAAACAAAGCGACGTTAAAAGGATATAACTATGCCTCGATCTTTAAAAAAAGGCCCTTTCATCTGTGCTAAGCTTTACAAGCGTGTTTTAGCAGTGGGCGATATTCAAAAAAAGCCGATTAAAACCTACTCTCGCGCATCTATGATTTTTCCTGAAATGATAGACAAGACGATTCATGTGCATAATGGAAATAAATTTATCCCTATCAAAATTAGTGATAACCAAGTGGGCTATAAACTTGGAGAATTTGCCCCAACAAGGTTGTTCCGCTCGCATGGCGGAGACAAAGTAGCCTGATAAAAACGAAGACCGTTTGATTTTTGATTTCCATGGAAGCTAGAGCTTTAAAAAAACATATACGCCTTTCGCCAAGAAAAATTGCTCGTTTGGCTAAGGAATGTCGCGGCAAAAAACTTAGTTTTGTTAAGCCTCGCTTAGCCTTTCTGCCGCAAAAAGCAGCCAGAGTATTGCTTTCAACTATCCATTCTGCCGAGGCTAATTTCTTAGTGAAATCACCACAGGCCGATGTGGACTCGTTAGTCATTGAAACCCTATTGGTTAACAAAGCTAAGGGCTTTCGCCGTATTTTGTACAGAGCTAAAGGCAGAGCCGATAGAATGCATAGGAAAGCTTCTCATATTGATGTTACGGTAAGCGATAAGTTTGCCAAACAAGCAGCTGCTTCTGCTAATAGTTCGAAATCCACGAAGGCTGAAAAGGGAAAGAAAACAGCTGTGGATGCACAGGCTTCTAAGGCTGCTATGCCCGTGAAGCAAATAAAATCTGATGAAGCTAGCACTAAGAGCGCCCCAGTTTCAAGCAAGGAAAAAAACCTTCAGCCGGACTCGGCTAAGCTGTAGTGTGGTAGCGAAGCTGCGGTGGTAGCGGGAAGCTGCGGTGGTAGCGCGAAGCTGCGAAAAGTAAAAGCAAAAGTAAACGTGATTAAAAAATAAAACTTAGAGAAGTTAGGATAGATATTAAATATGGGACAAAAAAGCCATCCTTTTGGGATGAGACTAAAAATCAATACCACTTGGAAGAGCCAGTGGTTTGCCGATACCCATTATGGTAGTTATGTAATAGAAGATATAAAAATTAGGAATTTTATTTTTCGCCGTACCTTTGGAAGCAAGGGTATAAGTGGCTTGGAAATTTCTGATGTTCTTATTAGGCGTTATCCGGGAACGGTAGATGTGTTTATATATGCTACTCGCCCGGGCTTGCTTATAGGAAGGCGTGGTTCGTATATTGAGGAGCTGCGCACGGAAATGAAAAAAAAGATTGGCCTTCAATCAACGTTACATATCAATGTAAATGAAGTGAAGCATATGGATTTAGATGCTGCTGTTTTGGCGCAAATGGTGGCTAAGATGATAGAAGGTCGCCGTCCTTATAAACGAGCGATGAAGCAAGCCGTAAGTAGAGCGATGGCTGCCGGCGCTAAGGGCATTAAAGTGCTTGTTGCTGGAAGGCTTGGCGGAAGTGACATGGCCAGAAGGGAGTCTTATAAAGAAGGCTCTGTTCCGCTTCATACCTTTGATTCTCTTATTAATTACAGCCATCACGATGCTTTGGTTACCTATGGCATTATTGGAATTTCTGTATGGGTATATACGGGAAGAAGAAGTAAACGAGAATTGGTTGGTGATGATTCTCATATTAGGCTTGTGAAGGGTTCTTAGGATTTCAATGAAAAAGTTTTCTTTGATGAATTTCATGCTAAAAACAAAAAAACTTGTTTGGCTTGGTGATTTCATATGTTAATGCCTAAAAAATACAAATGGCGTAAGGTGCAACGTGGGAGAATTCGCGGAGTTTCTAAGGGTGGTGTTAAGCTAGAATTTGGTAATATAGGATTAGTGGCTACCTCTTTGGGGCTTGTAAATAGCCGTCAAATTGAAGCGGCGCGCGTAAGCATTTCACGTAAAATAAAACGTGAAGGAGACTTGTTTATTCGCATTTTCCCGCATAAGCCCTACACAAAGCGTCCTGCAGAAACTCGCATGGGCAAGGGCAAGGGCGATGTTGATCATTACGATGCCGTTGTAAAACCGGGAAGAATTATGTTTGAACTTATGGGCGTTGAAGAAGAACTTGCCGCAGAGGCTTTGAAGAAGGCGGCCTTTAAACTTTCTGTTAAAACACGAGTGCTTCGCCATTCTTATTTTTAGTGTATGAAAACATGGATGATTGATAATGGATAAACTGGGAACACTTAAGAAAATTGAAGAATTACGAGATCAGTATGCTAAGCAGCGTATCGACCTTAAGCTTGGGAAATTAACAGATACCAGCAAACTTAAAAAAACACGAAGGGAAATTGCAAGAAATACTACTTTACTCCATGCTCAAAAAAATTCTGAAGATTTGAAGGCTAAGCCAGTTGTTGAAAAGCCAGTAGAAGGCTAGCTTTTTAACTTTTTGCTTAAAGCCGAAGCTGCATTAAAACCACAGTTACGGATGAAGTTATAAGACGCCTATAAAAAAAGAAAAATAAATGTAATAAAGGGAATTGGAAAACAGGCGATAAAGAAAAAATGGAAGAGCAAAAATTAGAAAGTGCTAGCGAGAGTGCAGGTGAAGCTACGGCAGAAAAGAAGCAGCCGCATCGGCGAAAGCTTGTGGGCAGGGTTGTTTCTGTGAAAACTGAGAAAACAGCTTTAGTGCTTGTTGAGCGAAGTATGATACATAAACGATATAAGAAAAAACTTAAGCGCTCTAAACGATATATGGTTCACGATGAAAAAAATGAGCTTAAATTGGGGTATCTTGTGGAGATAATTGAAGCAAGGCCTATGAGTGCTAGAAAACGTTTTGCTCTTTCACGGATACTTGAAAGTAACGATTTGTTACATAAAAAGAATGTTAGGTAGATGTTTTCACAAGAAATTATGAGCCTGCTGTTATTGCAGCGTGGGTTTTAAAAGATGTTTAATGTTTTAGCCATACAGTAGAAGATGATTCAAAATCAAACAAGAATAAAGGCCGCCGACAACAGCGGTGTTAAAATGCTTATGTGCATAAAAGTGTTGGGTGGATCCAGGCGGCGCTATGCCGGCGTTGGCGATATCATTGTATGTTCGGTTAAAAAGACTATTCCCCGCTCTCCTATCAAAAAAGGCAGTGTGGTGAAAGCTGTAGTGGTGCGCACCAGGAAGACCATCCAACGAAAAGATGGATCGGCGATTACCTTTGATGAGAATGCGGCTATTGTTATTTCTAATGACAAGAATTTGCTGGGAACAAGAGTTTTTGGGCCTGTTGCCAGAGAGCTGCGAGAAAAGAATTTTATGAAAATTATCTCCTTAGCGCCAGAGGTGTTATAACGTAGTTTCGCCATGAAAAGAAAGATAAAAACAAAACTACGTGTGGGTGATGAAGTCATTGTTATCACCGGGAAAAATAAAGGGCAACGAGGGAAGATTATTTCTTTTCATGCCAAACGAGATGCGGCCTATGTGGATGGCGTGAACATGGTTAAAAAAGCGCTAAAGAAAACTGAACAAAATAAAGTTGGTGGTTTTAGCTCGCAGGAATCTGCTATTCACATATCAAATATCATGTATTATCTAAGCTCGGCAAGTTCCGGCGTGCGTTTGGGCTATTCCAAGCAAGACAAGAAACGTGAACGCATTTTCAAAATTCCACAGAGCAAGACACAGGCAGCGCCTAAAAAGCTTGAGGCAGCAGAGCCTAAAAAGCTTGAAGAAAAAAAATAAAGATTTAGAATATTTCAAATATTTGAAAGTATAATAAAACCA
>JAUXHF010000328.1 GCA_030621685.1 Spirochaetota bacterium | reverse complement strand
ATGGAAAGCATGGAAAGCATGGAAAGCATGGAAAGCATGGAAAGCATGGAAAGCATGGAAAGCATGGAAAGCATGGAAAGCATGGAAAGCATGAAAAGCATGGAAAGCATGGAAAGCATGGGAGAAAGGGAGGAGGGAAAACATGTTTTAGAAATTTTTAATTCTGAGCAGCCGCGTAAGCTTTCAGCGCTTGCCATGTCTTCGTGGAGCAAGGCATTTTTTTCTGAACTGGAAAACACAAACCTAGAAATTTCAAAGAGGGTGAAAAAAGAAGAGTTTCGCCCCATGCCAGTAAAATATTTTCTGGAAGAACGTAGCAGAAAGAATCAAGACATGGTCGGTAAAGAAAAAGAGCAACAAGCCTTAAAAAAGTATTTTGATACCCTTAAAATGCCCCTATGTTTTCGATTTTCATGGCTGCTTGTATGCCTAGAAATAAACCAGAGCAGCCAGCAGACGGCGCAGCCTATTTACGTTTTATTTTCTCCCGTAGTTTTTCAGCTTCAAGAAACCTTGCTAGCTTATCGGCGTTTTCACCGCTCACTTCTTTTGAACATACCAGAGAATTTGCAAAAACTGTCTTGATAAAAAGCTTGCTTTAAATAAAACCTTGCTTTAAATGAAAGTTTGCTTTAAATGAAATAATGATTGTTGCCGCTATGTCCTAAGCCCTTAGTTTAAGGGCTAATCATGTAGGATAAATTTTAGAAGTAATTTTAGAAGTAATTTTAGGCATGATTTTAGGCATGATTTTAGTAACAGCTAAATGCACTCGTTTTATAAAGAAGCGCTCGATATTTTTGGATATTGAAAGCTGAGTTTTATTTTCTTTCAATATTTTATTCTTTCTGTGTTTAAGCAATATGGAAGAAGGCTACTTTATTGTTTGAATGAATAAGCTACTTTATTGTTTGGATGAGTAAAATGGCATAAAGCAAAGCTAGTAGCATGGAGCAGTTTTGATAGGTTTTAAATTCATGCTTAAAATTTCGAAAAAAGGTTGAAATAAATATATAATTCCTTTTACTTAGCAGCTATGAAGAGTTATTATAGAGCATGAGATATAATTGTAAAATTATAAGAGCATGAGATATAATTGTAAATGATGAAAAGGCTTAGCTGAAAAACTGAAACAAAACAAGTAAGAAAAAGCGCCCATACAAGTGAAAAAAAAACCTAATTCCTATAAAAACCTTCTTTGGCAGCTTGTAGGGGTATATCTGCTACAGGGGTTAAGCCTGGGCATGCTGGCAGCCTTGCTGTTTCACTTGCTTTATGTGGGAATAAATCTTAGCGAGGTCATTCATCCTAGAAGCGAGGCTTTTCTGGTCATGCTGGGCTATGGAGCAGTGCCGCTTGGTTTTTTTATTTTTAGCTACTTGCAATATAGAAAGCGAAGGAAGCATTTTCATAGTTATTTAGAACAGCAATTCAAACTTGGGTTTCGCTGGTACAATGAGCTTGATAAGGCGGGCAAAAAGGTTGCTGACGTAGATGGAAAATCACGTGAGGAGGTGCTGGCAGAGCATCGGCTAGCGCCGCTTTTGCTTCGAGAGCGAAGACCTCTTTTCGTAGCGGTTTTGGCGATGAGCCTAGTTTTAGGGCTAGGGCATATAGTGTTAAGCAATCTAAGCAGCCAGTTTGCCGGCAATCTTCGTTCTGTTTTCAGCTT
>JAUXHF010000354.1 GCA_030621685.1 Spirochaetota bacterium | reverse complement strand
TAGTTTTCTAGCTATGGTTTTGAGTTCTCAGCTTTGGTTTGATACCTCTTAAACGTAGCGATGTCTTTAAAATTGCATAGAATTAAAACAGAAAACATAGATAATAATAAATTTCCATGCTCTATCTTTTGTTGCAAGCATAGTTTATACTCTATAAAAAAACCCATGGATAAGCCCAGCCCTAGCATCTACGCTGCTATAGATATTGGCAGTAACACCATCTTGATGACTACGGCTATGCCCACTTCCCTTTTAGATACACGTGAAGATACGCATGAAGGTACGCGTGAAGATACGCGTAAGGCTAGCCATTCAAGTAAGGGCTTTGTCCTACAAAGCTGGCAACATCCCGAATTTACTTTTAAAGATTATATTAACTTTGCTCGCTTAGCCGAAGGCCTAAACGAAACAGGATATATTGCTAAAGATTCGCTTGCCCGCGCCATTCGCATAATGGAAGAATATAAGAGTATTCTTGAAGCCATGCAAAGTGCTTTGCCTACACAAAAAACATCTTTGCCCGCCATACTTGAAATAAGAGCCTGCGCCACCTCTGCTATGCGAGAAGCTAAGAACGGGCCCAGCGTAGCTGCAAGGCTATCGGCTGTTTTGGGTAGCGGGAAATTAGGCAACGGGAAATTAGGCAGCGGGAAATTAGGCAGCGGGAAGCTAGAGATAATCAGCGCCGCCCGAGAAGCAGAGCTTGCTTTCTTAGGCGCCGCCTCTGAACTAACAGGCAAGGCTGTGCTTCTTGATATTGGTGGCGGTAGCGTAGAAATTGCCTATGGCAAACAAGGCCGTTTGGAACACTCGGTAAGCCTGCCCATTGGCGCCTTGCGTTGGAAAAACAAATATCCGCATGCCTTGCTTCGCCATCCTGCTGCTGCCCAGCAGCTGAGAAAAGAAGTGGCTGCTATTTTCCATAGCCACATAAAGCAGCCTAAGCACAGCGCTGGCATGCAGTTTCTTAATCAGAGTGCTGGCATGCAGCTTCTTGGAGTTGCCGGCGCACCCACCACTTTGGCAGCTGTGCAGCTTAAAATTGCTAATGATAGTTTCCCAGCTATACACATGAAAACACTTAGCTTAAAAAACATACAGCGTATCATAAAAATGTTTCAATCGCATGCCAGCCATGAACTCCGCCACAGTGCTCACACGGCTTTAAATTTCATTGATGAAAACCGAAGCCCTATCATATTACTCTCCAGTTTAATTTTAGAAGAGCTTATGCGCTTATTAGGAAAAGATGAAATTATAGTATCCATAAAAGGATTGCGCTACGGCTTGCTCGAAGAAATGCTTGCCAAGAAAGAAAAGGCTGAAAATAACTAGCCTTGCTAGGTTGTTTCTACTAAATAACCAGCTTTGCTAGGTTGTTTC
>JAUXHF010000323.1 GCA_030621685.1 Spirochaetota bacterium | reverse complement strand
TTGCCACGGCCGCTATGTCTGCCTCTTTTAGAGCCGACACCACGCCCAACAATTTTTCTCTTTTGCAGCTGCCCAGCTGGTGGTTTTGGTTGCATGGTTTCTTCCATGGTCACGCCTTCTCTTCGATCTTCACAAAAGCAGCCACTTGTTTTATCATGCCCATGTGAGCTGTGTTTTTCTCATCCACCGTAATGCTCCTATGCATCTTGGTAAGACCTAAGGCCTTTAAGGTAAGTTTCTTTTTTCGCTTAAGCGATATGGCACTTCGGATTAAGGTAACTTTCAATGTACTTATTTCACTTCATTATATAAATATAATTTTTTTATTTCTCTGCTAAAAAACCGCGCCTAACCCCAGCTTGACTAATTATAAAAAGTCCGCAAGGTTAAATCTCGGCGTCTAGCCATTTCCAGCGGATCTTGCATAGAAAGCAAGGCTTTTAAAACCGCTCTACCAGAGTTAATCGCATTTCGAGACCTGTAGGTTTTCGATAAAATGTTCTCAACGCCAGCATATTCTAAAATAACACGAATGGTATTACCAGCTATCACGCCGGTTCCTTCTGCTGCGGGAATAATTCTTACAATAGAGGCTCCGTATTTCGCCTCTACAGCAAAAGGGATAGTGTGGCGCTGAAGATTGATTTTATGCAAATCATTTCGTCCTTTTTTGCTGGCTTTACGGATGGCCTCCGATATTTCCTTAGCCTTGCCAAAACCAAGCCCGACAATGCCATTTTTATTACCCACTACCACTAAGGCCGAAAAAGAAAACGTTCTGCCGCCCTTCGCCACTTTCGTTACCCTGTTTATTTTAATCAGGCGCTCTTCAAGCCCCTCTACAGTATCAGGATCTATTCGTTTTCGTTTAAACATGTATATTCTCTATTCTCTAATTTTTTTTGAAAAAATCGGCTCTGGCAATGTTTATCTATATTTGAACGCCAAGCTTACGCAAAGTATCACAAAAATTTTTCACAACTCCATGATAAGCTAAACCATTTCTATCAAAAACTAAGCGTTCAATCTTAAGTTCTTTCATTTTTTTATCAACTTTTTCCGCTAAGGCCTTGCCAGCCGCCATGTTTTTAGAGCCAGAAACATGACAGGCAAATAAAGTAACATGCGCATCGTCATTTATGGCCTGTACATACAAAGCCTGAAGACTCTTATAAAAAGATAGCCGTGGAAAGTTTGCATGCCCATGTATTTTCATTCTTATTTTACGCTTTCTCCGAAGTTTCTGCTCTTTCATACTCTTTTACCCTTCATTCATCTACAGCCATCTTAGCAAGATAACTCTTTGTTCATGATATAAGAAATTTTTTATTTTTTGCCAGCCTTTCCAGCTTTCAAAACAATAGTTTCTCCTAAATACCGAATGCCTTTGCCTTTATAAGGCTCCAATTTGCGCTGCCTGCGGATACGTGCCGCCGTTTCGCCAATTTCTTGTTTGTCCACCCCTTCAAGCGTAAGGAGGTTTTTCTTTATACTCACCTTTATCCTTTGAGGAATACGGCAAGCAACAGGATGCGAAAAACCTAGCTGCATAGCTACTGTATCATCTTTCACACTCCAGCGGTAACCCACGCCTCGAAGTTCTAAGGTTTTCGAATAGCCTTCTTGCACGCCTTTAATCAGTCCCAAAAGCAATCTATAACTTAAACCAACTTTCAAAACATATTCTTTATACTTCATAATAAAAACTA
>JAUXHF010000304.1 GCA_030621685.1 Spirochaetota bacterium | reverse complement strand
GCCGAATAAAGAAACACTCTAGCACTCTGCCAGCTTTTAGGTCTGATGGGCTTTATTTAGGCTTACAAAATCAAGCCTATGAAAAATTCTCTAGCCGCTACAAAAGCATATCGCTCGCCTATAGCAATAGCAATAACAATCCACAGGCTTATATAAAACGCCGAATAAAGAAACACTCTAGCACTCTGTCAGCTTTTAGGTCTGATGGCTTTATTTAGGCTTACAAAATCAAGCCGATGAAAAATTCTCTAACCGCTACAAAACCATGTCGCTCGCCTATAGCAATAGCAATAACAATCCACAGGCTTAAATAAAACGCCAAATAGAGAAGCACTCTGCGAGCTTTTAGGTCTGATGGTTTCATAGGCTTGCAAAATCAAGCCTATGAAAAATTCTTTAACCGCTACAAAAGCATGTCGCCTATGGCAATAACAATCCACAGGCTTAGATAAAACACCGAATAGAGAAGCACTCTGCGAGCTCTTAGGTCTGATGGTTTTATGAGGGCTTGCAAAATCAAGCCGATGAAAATAAGACCAAGCAGCAAAGATACTGCCTTATAACCATAACCCAGTTCTAACAAGTATCTGGGCAAGAGCAGCGTGAAGGCCATAGTACACAGCGCAAAAAAAAGAGCCATGCCAAAAGTCATTCTGCCATGGCTATCGCCTTTGGCTATCATAACATAGCTTGCCCGCTGGTAATCCTCACGACATATCCAAGCTATCGCATAAAAATGAGGATGTTGCCAAAGTATCAGAATAGCAAAAATACAAAGTGTTGCCGGCGAAACTCCCCATAAAAACGAGGCTAGAACGCTGCCCTCTTCAAGACCAAAGGCCAGCGGCATTCCCAATAGCTGCGTGGCCGCTACCGATCCTCCCAGAACAGGCAAGGCGCCGGGCAAGGCGCCAATAGTAGTATTCCATTTTGTGTGTTTCTTAAGCGGCGTATACACATGCGTGTACAGCACTAAGGTAAGCAGCGCGCCTATTGCCATAAAAGGCGAAATGAAAACCGCCATCATCAAAGCACCTAACAAGGCTGTACCATAACTGAAGTTCAGCGCCGCTTTTTTCGATATATGCCCCATAGGTAGCGGACGCCGCTTCGTTCGTTGCATAAGCCCATCGCTCTTATACTCAAGCACATGGTTAAGCGCACAAGCTCCGGTGCAAACTAAGCTAGCCGATACTAAGGTAAGCACCAGCCCCCCAAGCGCTGCGCTCGTAGCAAAAAGCGATACCGGAAGACGCGCAAAATAGCCCAACAACACCGTGAGTATCACCGTCCGGGTTATCTTCGGTTTCGATAATTCAAGGTAAAAAGATATTTTTTCCTTATAAGAAAATGTTTCTACTTTGCTAGGTGATAGGCTCAACAACGCTTGTCCTTCTTTACGTTTTATTCAAAAAATTTTTACTGTACAAAAAATCCGCCAGCTCTTCTTAACCAAAGACTTAATTAAAAAAGAGTTATGATAAACTTCAAAATCTTTAGCATGTATCTTTAGCGTTTTTAAAAAAACTAAAAAGCACCCTCACGGTTTTGACGTTCAATCTCCTCTGCTAGCTCTGCATGGGGATGCTGCCAGCCTTCTGGTTTCATAATCTTGCCATCCTCGCGAAACCTTACTTTCCCCGTAACCTTGTTCATGTTCGCTTTATGCACAAGAGAGAAAATAGGGTCGAGATTTATTCCCTGCGTAGCGGCGCTGTGTAGTATGTAGTAGATAGCATCAACAAGCGCATCTGCTTGGTCGGCGGTGGTTTCTGCCTCTTCTAATTCGCTTAATTCATCTAGCACCATTTGCTTAAGAAAGGCTATCGCCTTTTCATCCAAGCGCTGCGGCGTTTTAGGAAGTTTTTTTTGGGGGCTAGCTTTTTCAGCGAACACTCTTACTTTTTCTGTATACATAAAAAACCTTATATCAATTTTATATTTTTGAAGCTCTGTATCAATGCTATATTTTCGAAGCTCTGTA
>JAUXHF010000077.1 GCA_030621685.1 Spirochaetota bacterium | reverse complement strand
AAGTTTTTTTTCTAGCGCCCAAGAGTTAGAAATTTTTTCTTGTTTAGCAAATTTTCGAATATCATCGGTAATTTTCATGGAGCAGAACTTGGGGCCACACATGGAACAAAAATGTGCCAGCTTCGCCGATTCGGCAGGCAGCGTTTCATCATGCATGCTCCTAGCATGCTCTGGGTCTATAGATAAGTTAAACTGGTCTTCCCAGCGAAATTCGAAGCGAGCCTTTGAAATTGCATAGTCATGTTCTTTCGCGCCAGGATGGTTCTTGGCTAAATCGGCGGCATGGGCGGCTATTTTATAGGCGATAAGCCCTTCTTTGACATCATCTTTATTGGGAATTCCAAGATGTTCTTTGGGGGTAACATAGCAAAGCATAGCCGTGCCATACCAGCCAATTTGCGCCGCGCCTATAGCCGAGGTGATATGATCGTAGCCGGGGGCTATATCGGTAGTTAAGGGCCCTAGCGTATAAAACGGAGCCTCCATGCATTCTCTTACTTCACGTTCTACGTTTTCTTTAATAAGATGCATAGGCACATGTCCTGGCCCCTCTATCATGACCTGCACGCCCATGTTCCTTGCTATCTTGGTAAGTTCGCCTAAGGTTTTAAGTTCAGCAAACTGTGCTTTGTCATTGGCATCGTAAATACTTCCTGGGCGCAGGCCATCGCCTAATGAAAAACTAACATCGTATCGCAGCATAACCTCGCAAATTTCCCGGAAATGCGTATACAGAAAATTCTCTTTATGATGCGATAAACACCACTTTGCCATGATAGCACCGCCTCTAGAGACTATCCCCGTAAGCCTTTCCGCCGTAAGCGGTATGTACGATAATAACACGCCGGCATGGATGGTGAAATAATCTACCCCTTGCTCTGCTTGATCAATAAGCACTTGCTTATATATTTCAAAAGTAAGATTTTCTGGTTTATGATCTACCCGCTCTAAGGCCTCATAAATGGGAACCGTTCCGATAGGCACGGGTGAGTTACGCAGAATCCACTCACGGGTCTCCATAAGGTTTGTTCCCGTAGAAAGGTCCATCACGGTATCGGCTCCCCAACGGCAGGCCCAAGCAAGTTTTTCTACCTCATCACGGATGGAGGCCCGAACAGCCGAATTTCCAATGTTGGCATTCACCTTCACAAGAAAATTACGCCCGATGATCATAGGCTCAAGCTCACGATGATTGATATTGGCTGGAATAATGGCTCTACCGGCGGCTATCTCGCTACGCACAAACTCGGCCGATACTTTTTCGCGAATAGCCACATATTCCATTTCTGCTGTTATTTCGCCAGCTTGAGCATACTGCAGCAACGTGAGTTTAGCATCTTTTTTTGCCCTTAAAATACTCGGTCGCTTAGGAAACTGCAGCGAGTGCTTATCAAAAAATGTTCCATCAGGATTTTCTGAAGTCGAGAATTCTGTTGCTTTTGATACTGTTTCTACAGCAGCACGCTGGTTAATCCATGCTAAACGCTGCTTTTCTGGCAACCCAAGCCTAATATCAACAGCTTCATCTTCTGTATAAACCCCGGAGGTATCATAGAGTTGCAAGGCTTTGTTTTCTATCAATTTACCTTCATCGTTAAGCGTGGGGGACAGCCGAACTTCTCGCACAGGAACATGCATATCCGCCTTAGTCTCTCCTCGCAAATAGCGCTTCTCCGAATTTGGAAAAGCATTGTAGTGTATAGAAAATTTTTGTAATTGTTTTGCTTCTTTTTCTAAACGAGTTTTTGTTATTCTAACCATTTATCTGCCCATCTTTTTAATTATTTATAAGTATCTTTACGCGATTATAAGTACACACGTTTAAAAAAAACAATGCATAAATTCACTTTTTAGTTCATTTTTATATCTTTGTTTAGCGAGCAGGTTAAAAGCAAATAACAAATTCTCGAAAATTCAAAAAACACCAACCCAGTTATTTTAAGTAGAAAAATAGCTTGTTCATCATATCAAGGCATCACGGTATCAGAATTTTCTAGCTGTAAGCATTATTTGCTACCTATTTCTTCATCGAATTGAGCAAACTTTTCCTTTAAGTTATGCAGTGAATAGAGCATGGAAGCAACTTTTTCTGCTATGTTCTTCTGCCCAGTAATTTCACTAATCATGGCCATGGTTTTTGCGCCAGAGCAGAAAAGCGCCTCAAAATGTTCTTCCTTAATACCTCCCATAACCGAGAATGGCGGAAGGCTGCTATGTTTAGCATGAAGTTCAATAAGTATTTCTTTAAGTGTCTTAAGTCCTAACTCTGAAGTTTGCTTACAAATTTTTGTTTTCGTAGGGAAAATAGGCCCTAGGTTAAAATAATCAGCTCCGGCAAGTATCGCCTCATCGGCCTCTACAAAAGAATGCGTTGAGCGACCAATAAGAAAATCTTCTGTTCTTCCTGCTTTCTCCCTTAGGCTAATGGCCTCGCCTAGAGCCGTGTCTGCCAGCCCAAGATGAACGCCATCGGCCACTTCTAAGGCAATATCAATTCTATCGTTAATTATAAACAAACAAGAAGCTCGGGATGCCATTTTCGCTAATCGTTTTGCTTTTCTTTCAAAACTAAGCACATTTTCATGTTTAGCTCGGAATTGGAAAAGCCGCAAGCCTCCTTGCAGCATTTCGCCCAACACTTGCTCATCGGACCTTCCTAAGGAAAATTCCTTAGAGCTTACCCCATATAAGAGTGCTTCTGAAAATTGCAGCTTCAGCAGCTCTCTTGTTCTAAGCGCTTGGTTTTCCGAAAGCTTGCTGCTCATCAAGTCTAATGAAGGCTTGCTGCTCATCAAGTCTAATGAAAGCTTGTTGCTCAAGTTCTAAACCTAGCCCCCGCCTATAAACTGCATAAGCTCTATTTTGTCATTCTCGTAAACGAAAATTGACTGAATATTTTTTTGTAATACCAGTTTTCCATTAAGCTCTATTATGAAATTTTTGTTCTTGAGGCCTAGCATGCCCAGCATGCTAGAAAGCCCTATCCGCTCTTCTGTTTTAGTCTTTGAAATATCAGCACTTTGGCATACACTAAACACGGAAGAGTTTACATCTATTTTCCGCGCTTCTCCATTTATATAAATCCTCATGCCAAACATCTAACTTTTACTACCTTTGACGTTTTTTTATACGATGCATAGAACAAGATATAAAATAACAGAAACAACGAATAAAAAACTATTTATATTAAGTAGTAACAGAGTGATTATAAACGAATTTAGAAGAATACAAAGAAAAACGATAAAAAAAATCTTAAAATTTCTACAAAAACAAAAAAATTTTGAAACCATAGCATTAATACTTAGAGAATATGGCTTGCTTAGAAAAAAACTTATATCTAGCACTTTAATGGCTAAGCAAAAAAACAAAATATACTAAAAACTAAAAACTAAAAACTAAAAAAAATTCCCATCCCATAATGTCCGCTCACGCAAACGATACACTGCAACTATGGCATTTTTCTTTATTTCCTTTAGATAGGCAGGATGCTAACTCTAACTATTGGAATCAGCAAGCAAAAAATTTAGGCTTGTCAAATTCAAGGCTGCCAAAATTTCTTTCTTCATCTATGCTTAGTTTTTTGCTTGAAAAAAACTTTGCCCAAAACTTTGCCATAACACCAGCTAAAATAGAATTTCCTTTTTTTGTCCCCTTTTTATCAAATTCACACAATAAAAAATTTGTTTATCAAAGTAAGCGCGGCAAACCCTTGCTAAATCAAGCCATAACTGCGAAAATACTTAACAAAGAAAGTAACGCCTCAGTTTTCATGCCGCTTAGTTTCTCTATAAGCCATAGCGGGCATTCTCTGGCTATCGCTTTTTCAACAAATTTAACAAATTCAACAAAGTATAGCTGTGGCTTTGACCTTGAAATTTTTAATAACGCTGAACGAAAACTTCAAGGACTTCGCCAGTATAGCAGGGCTAGGCTAGAAGCCATAGCCAAACGGTTTTTCAATACTTTTGAATATCAAGAAATTATGGAAAGCACTTACAAGCCTAGCCCCTTAGCTTTAAGCCCTGAACAAGGCCCCAGCTCTGAAAACTATAAAGAATCTTTTAGCTTTAAATTTTTTCAAATATGGTGCCGGAAAGAAGCCGCCGCCAAGGCTCTGGATCAATCACTCTTCAAAACATTAAACCGCAGCACAGCAAATTTAGCAAAAAAGTTACAGCTTTTTACCATTCCTTTTTTTGAAACACTGGGATTCTCCGCCGCTTTAACCATGCCCCATAACAAAAATTTAACCCACTCTCAAGAATTCCCCCCAAGGCTGCATTCTCCTTTTATAACAAAGAAAAAAACCCTGCCTGAAAAATTATCCTTGATACAGTGTACGTATCGCCCTGTTTTCAGGAATTCACAGCCAGCCTCTACGGCTCTAGAAGCACAAAAAACTACAGATTTTGAAAAAAATAATATGCTAAATAATATACTTATCGGTTTTACAATAAACAAAATTACAACTACAGAGCAGTTCATGATAGAATCTATTGCTTAGAAAATATCTTCTGCTACTCTTCGTTTTAAACTTTAAACTAGCTTTTAGCTAATTTTTGCTTATCTTTTAACTATCTTTTAGTTATCTTACCTTCTAAATAGTTTCTAGTGCCAAAGAAAGTACAGTTTATAGCCATTACAATTTACAGTTACTAATTCATAGATGAAAGCAATATATTTTTATAATACGCTTAGTCGGCAAAAAGAACGTTTCCAGCCACTCGATAAAAACCTAAAAACAAGCCCAGCTAAACAAACAAAAGAGGCAGAAGTAAAAATATATTCCTGCGGTCCCACCGTTTACGGATCACCCCATATTGGCAACTACCGTTCTTTTTTGTTCTCTGATTTATTACACCGCTTCCTCTTACTTATGGGCTACAAAGTGCAATTGGTCATGAATATCACCGATATAGACGATAAAACTATTCATAACGCTAACGCCGAGAAACTTCCCTTACAAGAGTATACTCAGCGTTATACCAAGATTTTCATGAAAGATATTCAGGCATTAGGCATGCTGCCAGCAGCAGCCTACCCGAAGGCCAGCGAACACATAGAGGCCATGGTCAAAATGATTCAAACCTTGCTTGAAAAAAAACATGCCTACCAAGAGGCCGGCTCGATATATTTCAGGCTCAATTCTTTTTCAGAATATGGCAAACTTTCTGGAATAGACATTGAAGGGCAGCAGGCCGGCGCCTCGCAAAGACTGAGCGCCGATGAATACGAACGAGACAACATTAGCGATTTCTCGCTATGGAAAAACTACAAAAGCGAAGATGGCCCCGTGTTTTTCAATACCCCCCTTGGCAAAGGTCGCCCAGGCTGGCATATTGAATGTTCGGCCATGGCTAAACAATACCTTGGCGAAGAGTTAGACATCCATACCGGTGGCGTAGACAATCGCTTTCCACATCACGAAAATGAACTGGCCCAATCAACCTGCGCCAATGGCAAAGCCCTGTCCAAGCTGTGGATGCATGCAGCCCACCTCTTGGTAGAAGGCGAGAAAATGAGCAAGTCTTTAGGAAATGTTTATACCCTAGAAGATCTGCGCCAAAAAGGAGCCTCGTTAAAAGCCATACGCTACATGCTCCTCTCTAGCCATTATCGCAGCGTGTATAATTTTAGTTTTTCAAGCATAGAAGGTTGCCAAAAAGCCATAACACGTATTACCTTACTCATGGAAGAACTCCGTGAGTTAGCAGGAAGCAAGGAAGAACTCCGTGAGTTAGCAGGAAGCAAGGAAGAACTCCGTGAGTTAGCAGGAAGCAAAAATCCCGCTAGCGAAGATTTGACATCGCAGCTTATGAAGATTATCAACACAAAAGCCGATGAATTCATAGAGGCGCTTTGTGATGACCTTAATGTCTCTGCAGCCTTAGCCAAGATATTTGAGACTGCTGCCGCTTTAAAGCCTGCCTTACAAAAAAAAGAGGTTTCTGCCAGCACCGCTTCAAGAGCCTTAGATTTTTTCCGGCAAGCCGATACCATATTTGCCGTTTTTAGCGATAGCAATAAGCCCTTGCCCGAAGAGACCATTGAAGATGAAAACATACTAAAAATTGTAGCCGAACGAGAACAAGAAAGAAAAAACAAAAATTATATCACAGCAGATGTTTTGCGTCAAAAAATTGAAATTCTAGGCTATCAAATTAAAGATACCCCAGAAGGCACGAGTTTGAAGAAACGAGTTCGGCTTTCAGAGCCACATACAAAACACGTTTCCACAGAATTACAATAAACAGGTTCAAAGTAGAACCTCTAAATTTGCTTCAACGAAGCAAAAAAACATCGTTCAAAGTAGGACGAGAAAATACAAAAACAAATCATGAAAAAAAAATCTTTTTCGGGCGGCAGAAATGCTAGCCCATATTCACAAAAACCACGGGGTCATAAACCAGCTTGGAACAACGAAGAAAGCCGGCCCAGGGGAAATAGACCTCCTTCCCGTTTTCAAGGAAACTTCACTAAGAAATATACGCCTGATAAATTCAAAAAAACAAGCGATGAAGTAGATCAAGAACAATTCGCCCAGCAAGAGCGAGGATCCAGCTATTCCAAAAGGCCAGCATCAGGTGGCAGGTCTGAATCTCGAGGTTATGAATCCCGAGGCTCTGAATCCCGAGGTTATGAATCTCGAGGTTATGAATCCCGAGACTCTGAATCTCGAGGTTACCAATCCCGAGGCTACCAGTCTCGAGGTTATCAGTCTCGAGGCTCTGAATCTCGAGGCTATAATTCACATGGCTCACGCGGGAAATTTGATAGATTTAATAAGTCTTCTCAATCTTTTCCTAGACATAGGTCATCTTTTCAAGACAGGCCGCGCTCTGATGCAAGAAACATTGAACCCATATCGGCAGAAAAACTGCTTTTTGGCTTTCACCCGGTTTTCCATGCTCTTAGCCTGAACTATAAAATTAAAAAACTTCTTATTCAAAAAGGATTACAGCATAAGAAACTTGAACTCCTGCTTAGCATGTGTAAGGATCAAAAAGTGAACTTCCGCTTTGAAGAAAAAACACTCTTAGATGCCTACGTCCAAGATATAGAGCTTGGTCTTCACCAAGGCTTTATTGCAGAGCTAGGTGGCGGCACCCGCTTCATTGAAGATTTTAATGCTTTTCTTACAAATTTAGATAGCGAAAGCAGTGACCCTCAGCTAATTGTGCTAAGTGATGGCATTCAAGATGAAAGGAATTTGGGCGCTCTCTCACGCAGTGCTGTGTTTTTTGGCGTTCGTGCTTTAGTATGCGAGCAGAAGGGCAGCGCGCCCATATCGGCCAGCGTCCATAAGAGTTCTGCCGGTGCATCGCTCATGCTGCCCTACCATGTCTGCAGCTCTTTGCGTCTGGCCTTGGAGACTCTAAAAGAGCATGACTTCAAAGTTATTGGCACCATGCCATCGAAAGCTCCTGCTTCAACAGGGAAGCAGGACGATGGACAGCCCGAAAAAATTCTTGCCCCAATTTTCCCAGAAGACTTAGCCCCATCTGCGAAAACAGTTTTAATCTTAGGCAATGAAGGAAGTGGCATTCGCCAATCCATCTTAGCTCTCTGTGACAGCCTTGTCACCCTTCCTTCGGGCAAGGAGCTGGTAGAAGAACCAACTGCCGCCGATCGCACTATCACCTCGCTCAATGTTTCGGCTACGGCTGCTATTTTGCTTTATATGTTACATAAAAAAGCTTCAGGCCAAACAGTAAAGCCCCAAGCAAGCCGCCAAACCTTGCAGCCTACGCCTACCCTCAAAGTTAAATCTAAGCCTACGCTCAAAGTCAAACCTAAGCAAGCTGATGTTCAAGAAGATGTTCCATCGGAAAGCAAGCTTAGCTCTTCGCCAGATACTGTAGCTCTCAAGGAAAAAGAGAAAGCTCTTCCGAAAAAGGAAAAAGCAAAAACTCTTGCCCCAAAAACGAAGCTCGTTAAAGGTTCTGACACTGCTAAAAAAGCCGGCTTGAAGAAAGCTGAAACAACTCAATCGGCTACAAAAGCTGCCGGCAAAGCCGTAACAAAAACGATAGCTCGTAAAACTACGCTGAAAAAGCCTAAGGCTACAAAGACTCCAGAAAAAAAGAGTACAACGAAAAAGGCTACCTAGACTTACGTTTCAAAACTCAAAGCCTACTATTCTTTTTCCTTTAAACAGCTACTTGAAAAAAAACCCAGCTGCATGGTTTTGCTGGCAGCGTTCTTAAAAAAAGCTGCCGGCAAACGCCGTAACAAAAACGATAGCTCGTAAAACTACGCTGAAAAAGCCTAAGGCCACAAA
>JAUXHF010000284.1 GCA_030621685.1 Spirochaetota bacterium | reverse complement strand
GGCAAGAGAAAATAGAAGTAAATATTTATTTATTTCTATTTAATAGTTTTAATGTACTCTGTTAGGGCTGTAACTTCTTTATCGCTAAGATAATCAAAAGAAGGCATAGACCTATTATAGCCAAGCACTATTCTATCTTTGGAATAGCGAATAGACTTAGCCATATAATCCTCGTCAGCCTTAGCGCTCGTCCCGTCTTTGAATACCCGATTCTTGCCAAATAATCCTAAAAAAGACGGCCCAACAGATAAAGCGCCATCTAGAGTGTGGCAGGCATTACAGCCGTACGAGGCATAGAGGCGTCTTCCAAGCTCTACCGGAGACTTCTCAAACAAGGCTGCCACTTCATCCTCATTTTCAATGCTCTTATTTGTCATGCCAAAAGAAGATCTCATCTTAGAAAAGTGACTGCCCATCATGGCAGCATGAGCTGGGTCTCTTGTCATGGCAAACATAAAAATAGCTACCACGATGAAAGTAAGCCCAAAAATAGCAAGAAGGATAAAAATAATTATTTTCCCCTTTTTCTTGGCGGATGGGCTTTCCCCAGTTTTAATTTTTTCTTTTTTCTCTAGCATTGTTTCCTTACTTCAGTTTTCAAAACTTTTGCAATTCCAGTATTTTTTTTTACTCTTTAAAGCTTAGCAAAATAAAGTCATGGTTCTAGGCAACGCCTAGAACCATGACAGAGAAAGAGGAGGAAATTGTTACAAAACTCATATTTAGTCTAGCCGAGAAGTGAATAGAAGAGGCTGTATTACTGCTAATGTATTATTGCTAAGGTTATTACTGCTAAGGTATTTTTTGTTATGCTTTTCTTCTACTTATAGAAGCAATAATTATTATAAGCCTGTCGCAAGTTATGGATATATCTTCTAGAAATTACTTTATTTGCTTAATTTTATTTTTGCTTGATATTATTTAGAGGCATTAATGCTAAATAATCCCTTGCATGTTTTTTTATAATTTTCTCCAAAATGCTCTTCGCCACATTCTTTTTCGAAAAATTCGACCTCTTGCCTATAGAATTTATAGGTTGCATAACGTCTCTGGCTTGTTCCTAAGGTTTCTAGATGTTCTAGAAAGGCATTGTGAATTTTTGCTTGCGTAACTTGAAACAACTCACGCATGTTCTTAAAAGAAGCTTCTGCGGCATTTTTGTTAAAGGAGTCATCAAGTAAGATTCCAACAAGCTCGCGGCGCATCATACGAACGTTCATAAGTTCACCGGAAAAAGAGGGATCTCTTTTAATAACTTGTCGTGTTATAAAGCTATAGCTTTCTTTAGGCATGCCTAAAAGCCCCAATGATTCTCGTAAATAGTATTTATGAAATCTTGCGGCTGATTTTTCAAGAACAAAATCGACAACAAATACGAGGTTCACTACTAAGGAAAAAAGAAGGACATATTTCATCCAAGGTTTCATGGTAAACATTTTTTATGCTAGCCTTTTTTATAGTTTTTATTTAACTGTTTTCAAAATTCTTAGTTGGGGAGAATAGCTTTTCTAGGTGCTGTCCTTACAGTTTAAAAATTCATTTTCAGTATTTCTCATGAAAATCATGGTATTCAATTACAGTTTTCTTTCAATCTCATTATCCAAAAGCATAACATTGAGTACCAGTATCGGCGTTCTGGATGCTAGGCCAATTACATGCCTAGGCTGACAAAGAAATCTCCTTCCATGCCCATCATAAAGCTGATATCTTCTTGGAGGGCTTCTTGATAGAAAACAACGCCCGAGTCTGCTGAAACCTTTGCCCGCTCGTAGAGCATGGCTACGGAAAGCAGCAGGGCTAAGCCTATCGAGGCAAAAGAAAGAGCAAAGCCATTATAGTTTATTTTTTTTAGCGGACGCTCTGCCGCCTTAGTTTCCACAAGAGTTTCATTGAGGGGTATTTTAGCTTCTTTTTTTTGTTCGGCAAAAAAGGTCAGGGCATCGGCTACTATATTTTCTTTTAATTTCTGCGAAGAGCCGGTAAGCTCTGTATTTTCACAAAAGTCTTGAAACAGAGAATCAAGTTCCTTAGCTTCATGCAGTGTTTTTTGTAGCTTCTTCTCGACAAATAGCTCGGCATCTATAGCATCAAAGGAATTTTGTCCATAGGTTTTAAGTTTTATTATGGCTCGACGTTTTTTAAAAAACATAATTTTTTTTAGCATTTTTTTTAATCCTTTATGGCATGGCTTTGGTGGAAGTTTTAGTTCTGTAATTTGAATAGCGGCCTGGGTGATGGTGATAAAAGTTTAGCTGGGCTTTGGTGAAAGTTTT
>JAUXHF010000360.1 GCA_030621685.1 Spirochaetota bacterium | reverse complement strand
CTACTGAACCTTTGTATGCTCTTAAGCGGCGTAGCTACGCTTACCGCAGAATATGTAAAGGCGCTAGCTGGAACGGGCATCAAGGTTTGTGATACTCGCAAAACCATTCCCGGATTTCGCTTTCTGCAAAAGTACGCCGTGCATGTTGGCGGCGGAGAAAACCACAGAATAGGTCTTTACGATGCCTACCTCGTTAAAGATAACCATATAGATTGGCTTGGTGGCATAGCGCCGGCCCTACAAGCCATGCTGCTCCACAGAAAAGAATATCGGGAAAACAAAGCAAGAACTAGGGCTTTCAAAGACCGTCTTCTTGAAATAGAATGCCGCTCGCTGGCTGAAGTGAAGCAAGTGCTTTCGCTTATCCCCTGTGGCTTAGAGCCAACAGATTTCCTGCTGCTCGATAACTTTGATGATGCTAAACTTGAAGCCGCCTGCAAGCTCATTCAAAACAAGCTTCAAATAGAAGCTAGTGGCAACATGAATTTAGCGCGCATGCCAAGATTACGACACTTAGCACTTAACAGAATAAGCATCGGCATGCTCACTCATTCGGCTCCGGCAGCCGATATCTCCATGAACTTTTCTGGCCTAAGCTAAGCTTAGCTTTTCAGCTTAGCCTATCTTAGCCTATCTTGAAATTTTTTAACTTCTAATCGCTTAATGTTTTTTCCAACAGCAAAGTAATATTTTTTTTCAAAGATTCCACGCTACCATTATTTTCAATTTTATAATCGCTTAAAGCTATGGGCATGGCTTTATTTAACTTCGACACTTCGAAGAAATCTCGCTCCTCACTTTGCTTAGCATGTAAGGGTCGCTTGGGTCTCTTTGCCAGCCGAGCATGGCGAAGTTTTTTATCGGCATAAACTTCCACAAGAATCAGCCTCACTTCGCTTAGCTTTAGCTCATCAGACTTACAAGGCTTTGAAAGTTCTTTATGCAAAAAACTGTACTCTTCAAAACTGTAAAGGCCATCTATATAAATTTTCGAATGCTTTTGCAGTAAGGTTTTTATTTTAGGTAGTGAACGTTTAGCAAAAACAGCCATGCCTTCGTTGGCACGCAGGCCCTCTCGTACTTGGCGTTCATGCTCTGGGCTAAGCGAAAGTTTTTGGGCATGGAGTTCATCTAAGGTTATCTGTCCAAAATAAATACCCGGCAAGCCTCTTGTCTTAAATTCTTCTGCAGCAGCCGACTTGCCAGCGCCGCACATGCCTAGTAGGCAATATACTCTTTTTTTCATGTTTTTTTTACTCCTCCATAGAAGCCCCAGAAAAAATTCCGGTAATCTTAAAATTCTTTTTACTTAACGTAGCTTGCTGGCTTTCAAGAGTTTTACT
>JAUXHF010000011.1 GCA_030621685.1 Spirochaetota bacterium | reverse complement strand
CTTTGCCGACCAGCTGCTTAAGGTTTCATCGAAAAGCTGAATACTTTGCTTTGGAAAATATTTTTTTAATCTGGCGCGTAAAAGCTTTACTTTCTTTCGCATATTTACATGTGGCGTTTCAATTTGCGGCGGGCCTGCTTGGGTGCTATCGCTTTGGTTACTTTTACTGCTAGGCACTTTATTATAAGAATTATTGTTACAGGCAGGATAGCCGATGAGCAAGAGGCCTACGCCATGCTGGTTAATGAGTTTTTTTAAGTGAGCGTAGGGAAATCCTTTTTCCGAATGAAGGAGCATGGTGCCAATCGGAGCTGGAGCGATACCTTTGCTATCGCTTAAGGCTAAGCCTAAGGTTTTTTCTCCATAATCAAGGCATAAAATAGAATCCTTGTTGCTTAGTTTTTTCTCTGCGTAGTCCTGCATGGCTTTGTGATACAGTTTGAGTTTGTGATAGGTATAGTTTAGTTTGTAACAAAATAACAAAAAGCTATTTTTATTATTTCTATGTTATTATTTCTATGTATGGCTCTAATCTATTGTAATATGATTACGAGAGCAGAAGATTAAAAACAGATGGCTGAATTTGCTGAAACAGTCCTTGGTCTTTAGTGATGATTAGGCTGAATCAAGCTAGGCTTAGATAAAGCTGAAAAACCACTTAGCTAGAATATATTTCCGCAAAATATGTTGTAGCTAAGGGCTACATGTTATACTATGTATCTGTAACTGCTATTTTGTAGGTATTCCTTTAATTAAAGCTATTGTTATCTTTATACTCTATTTATGCCAAGCCATTTCGTGCCTGCTAGGAGAAAGAAAGTTACTTTTCAATCTAAGAAAAGAGCATTATGCTTTGCCATACTTATATCTGGAACAGGCAGCAACATGGAGGCCTTAATAAGAAAAAGTAGACAAGAAAAAGCCTTGGCTATAAAGCCGGTGCTTGTGCTAAGCGATACTGAACAGGCCTTGGGGCTTAAAAAGGCTAGGGCCTTAGGGGTGCCGGCAAAATTTCTTTCGGCAAAACCTTTTAAAACGAAACTGGAGGGAGGTCGTGAGCAAGTTTATCTGCGAGCTTTGCAAAAACATGGCGCTGATATGCTATGTTTAGCTGGTTTTATGAGGGTAGTGAAAAAAAAACTTATTCATGGGTATAAGCAAAGAATGCTTAACATCCACCCCTCATTGCTGCCTAAGTTTAAGGGGCTAGGTACGTTTAAACGAGTGCTAGCTTCGGCTGAAAAGGAGGCAGGCGCTACGGTACATCTGGTGGAATTAGCCCTTGATGGCGGCAGAATTTTGGAACAAGCTAGGCTTCTTATTAAGACTGACGATACGGCTGAAACATTAAAAGAACGAGTTCAAAGCCTTGAATACGAATTATATTGGCATGCCTTGCGCAAGAGAGCTCTTTTTTTTCGAAAGAAACAGGGCTTAAAAAAATAAAAATGGCTTACTGGGTAAGGTCGTAAAAATATACGCATGAAAGTAAACAGAAAAACTGGCAGGAGGCTAGGTTTTGTTAAGCAAAGCCCCACGCCTTTTCATTTAAACGGTCTTTTGCTCGTAAAAAAGAAAGCAGGGCCCAGTTCGCATGATATTGTGGATATGGCAAGAAAAGCCTTAGGCATTAAACGCATTGGTCACTGCGGCACCTTAGATCCTTTTGCTAGCGGAATACTGACTTTGCTTCTTGGCGAGGCAACGCGCCTGCAAGGGCATTTTCTTTCTATGAACAAAAACTACCATGCTATTTTTAGGTTTGGGAGAACAAGCGATACGCTTGATTTAAGCGGCGAGCTTACAGATGCAGATGCTTCTTTTAAGCTTCCGCCGCAAGCAGAGATAGAAAAAACGCTAGAACAGTATTTTAAGGGAAGCATTCAGCAGGTACCGCCACGATTTTCTGCTGTAAAGGTGCAGGGCAAACGAGCCTATCAGTTAGCTCGCGCCGGCAAAGAGTTTCAGCTTCAGCCCAAATCGGTAACTATATATTCCATTACGGCTAAACGGCTTAGCGATACAGCCTTAGAGGTGAAATCAGAAGTCAGTGCTGGCACCTACATTCGTTCTTTAGTACGTGACTTAGCAGAAAAATTTTCTGGTGTAGGGCTGTTAGAATCTTTGGTGCGTACGAATGTTGGTCCTTTTACCATTGAAGAATGTCTTGATAGCGATGAGCTTTCCTTAGAAAATAAAGTTTTAGTGGAAGAATCCATAAAACCCCTGCAACTCTATATACAAGGCGAACACATAGCCTTAGATGACATGGCTTTCAAACAACTTGTTCAAGGCTCACTTTTTGCTATGATGCCGCGGCGGGCTTTTGAAAGAACGGCTCAACCTGCATTAGGCTCTCGCTCTCCATCGGAATATCGGCTTTTTTTTTACAATAACAGCCTTGTTGCCATAGCCTCTACGGGCATGGACAAGAAAAACGACAAAAAAATGAATAAAAGAAAATTTATTTACAATACTTCGCATAGTTTTCCTTTTCCTTTGGGCGAGAATTTTTTGGCTAGTGAAAAAAAACGTAGCGTTTCTTAAGCCTTTGCTTTCCGCTGATGGCCGAAGCTGCTTGCTTAGCTTTTGGGCTAGGCTTGTCGATGCTCGGTTTTATTTCTTCAGAGGTTTTCAAAGAGTAAGCGGGTATCTCCTTATTCTGCTTGTTGTTTTTGGCTGCGCTGCAGCACAGCCAAAAACAGATATTTACCGTAAAGAAATTCCAGCCGATACGCTAAGCCTGTATTACACAAGTTATTCAATTAACGAAGAAATTGACGAATTTGGTAGATACCCTAACATATCCTCGATTGTTGCTGCGGGCGATGGCAAAATAGCTTTCTTTTATCAGAAAAGAAAGAAGATTGTAGTGCTAAAAGAAGTTTCACTCGATGAAAGTAAAGAGTTTGATAGACGAATAATTATTGAGATTGAGCAGCTTGAGCAGGTTGATGTTGAAGGTACGCCCGAGCCAGATACCCGGATGATTCCCTATGTTTCAGATGAATATTTGCTCTCTAGCGATGATAAAGAAGAACCAGAAAATGTAACGAGCCGCGTGCAAATAAGCATCTTTGATTTTCCTACCGCGGATATTCCCCGTGGTTTTTACATCTCTGCGGGCCTTGAAAACTACGATACATTAACAAAAACCCCCAGCGCTATGGCTCTTGAAGAAGATGAGCTTTTTGAAGGCAGCATTTCTGCCGTGAAACAAAGTAATGGCTCTTGGGATTTGCAGGCCAATCTAGATATTTCTTATGCCGCCAGCGAAAATGCTGACTCAAACTGTCGCAGCAGCGCTATTAGAGGTAGTAGGGAAAAAACCGTAACTTGCTCGTATAGTTTGAAAGAAAATTTTACAATTGCTCCGTAGAAAGCTTTTTTTTCTATCTTTTCTGCTATGAAATACCGAAAAAATATAGAAAGAGACCCTTGTTTTTCCGCCTTTGAATATCATGTTAAAAAAACCAGTATATGTTGAGAAAATTGGCGGCAGCTCCATGGCCTCTTTCAAGGATGTCTTAGAAAATATTTTCAAACGCAAGAATGGAGGAAATGAATACCATCCTTACGGACGTGTTTTCATAGTATCGGCCTATGCTGGGGTAACAGACATGTTGCTTGAAAATAAAAAAACGAAAAAACCGGGTGTTTTCAAACATTTCGTTCGCCGAACAGGCTTTGAGAAAAGTTTAAAAAAAGTGTTACAGCACTTGAAAAACGAGAACTTAAAACTAAGCAAAATTGGATTAGAAAGGCAGGAAGCCAACGAATTCATAGAGAATTACTTCGAATCGCTTATGCAGCTGCTGCATGATTTAGATAGCATTATGAGCTCGGGCTACATGTTACGAGAAAACATCTTACATGTAACAAGAGAAATTCTCGCCTCTGTGGGAGAGGTTCATTCGGCCTACAACACGGCGATGATTCTTAGGCAGCATGGCATCAAAGCTGTTTTTGTAGATTTAAGCGGGCTTCACGACCCTAGTGAACTAAGCATTAATGATAGAATCAAAAAGGGCCTGCAAAATATAAATTTTGCTAGCGAGCTTCCTATTCTTAGCGGCTACGTAAAAGGCCTAGAGGGAATTATGCGTGAATTTGATAGGGGGTACTCGGATGTCACTTTTGGGAAAACGGCGTTTATTTTGCATCCCAAAGAAGCTATTTTGCATAAAGAATTCCATCTTTCCTCGGCAGACCCGGGCATTGTGGGCGAGGAACAAGCCATGCCTGTTGGGAGAACAAACTACGATGTCGCCGACCAACTGGCCGATGTTGGCATGGAGGCGATACATCCGAAAGTCTCAAAAATGTTAGAGAAGAAAAAAATACCCTTGCGTATTAAAAACACCTTTGAACCCGAACATACGGGCACCTTTATTAACAATGACTATCGCGGAGAGCGCCATAGAATAGAGATTATCACCGGCACAAAAGATGTAATTATCCTAGAAGTTCACGACCCCAGCATGGTTGGCGTTGTGGGCTTTGATAGAGACCTCAGCCATCTGATAGCCGAGCAGAAGGTGAGCTATCTTCTTAAAACCACCAATGCTAACACCATATCGCAGCTCCTTTGGGAGAAAGATTGCAGCAGCAAGCTTTACGCAAAACTCAAGAAAAAATACTATTTGGTAACAAAAAAACAGGTAGCGGTAATCTGTGTTATCGGAACGAATATAGCTTTCCCCGGTGTTATGGCTCAGGCGACACTGGCTTTAAGTGAAAAAAAAATTAGTATCTTGGTAGTCTCACAATCGGCGAGACAGGTAAACATGCAGTTTGTTATTGAACGAAAACATTATGAGCTGGCTGTACGAACCTTACATGAAAGTTTTATGTCAAATCTCAATAATGCGAAGAAGCCTTGCCCAGTGAAATTCTAAGAGATGGAAATATTTGCTTGGGTTACTTCAGGTAAGAACAGCCAGTTATTATTTATATCAGATAGAAATACCCAGTTATTATGTATATCAGGTAAGAACAGCCAGTTATTATTTTCTTTCAAGTAAGAACACCCACACCCATCATGTCAGGTAAGAGCAGCCAGTTACTCCCGCATATCCGAATTGAGCCTAAACAAGGCAAGGCGGATGCTTGCATAATAGGACTGCATGGCTTAGGCGCTGATGGCTACGATTTCCAATCGATAGTATCGAGCTGGGAAATTCCTGCCAGCACGTGGAAGTTTCGCTATGTTTTTCCGCATGCTCCTAGCATGCCTATCACGATTAACAGAGGCATGTCTATGCCGGCTTGGTTCGATATACTTACAGATGCCCAGCCCAGATTTGCCAGCACGAGCGATGTCCAATCTTCGCTCGCAAAGATATTTGCCTTTATTGAACATGAAAGAAACATGGGCATTGCCGAGAATAGGATTATTATTAGCGGATTTTCGCAAGGGGCTTGCATGGCGCTGCTTTGCGCTACGCGATATAAGGCTGAATCACAAGGACTTGGCGCAATTGTAGCTCTTTCGGGGCGAGTGTTAAACCCTAGGGAAATCGAAGAGGATAGAGCACCAGCCTTTGCCAAAGAAATTCCGATATTTATGTCACATGGCATGGAAGATGATGTTCTGCCGTATGAGGCTGGGAAAAAAAGTGCTAGGCTGCTTCAGAAAAAAGGCTATGCGCTTCATTTTAGCAGTTACTCGAGGCTAGCCCATAGCCTTGATGAGCGCGTGATTCATGACATCAATGGCTTTTTGAAAACAAAGGTTATTGGCAGAGTTATTGGTAGAACATTCGCTGATACAAATAAAATATAGACGGAGAGAAGGTACATGGAAACAGATCTTGAAGAATACGGATTTAGTAAGAAGCAAATTCAGCGTATGGATGAGCCTTTGCTCGATACTATTTCGAAATACTATAAAAAAGTGGAATTGGAATCGGTGAGTAAAGAAGCCATCATTACGGGGGCATCTAGGCTTGCAAAATTTTTCAGCCCAGAATTTGATAGGGATGTTGATGCAATTATGGGGGTAGCAGATGATGAGCCAGCTGAAACAGCCTCTGCTAAAGCGGCCTCTACCTCTAGCCCTGCTGCTTTAGAAATTAACGTAAAAACAATAGAGGAGTTTCTTGCTAATTCTTTGAAGAGGTCATCGTTTTTCATGCTAAAAAGCATGCAAATCCTAGAAGAGTTTAGCGGGCAAGTAGCTGGTATTTTGCCGATTATCACAGAAGCTAAGCGGAAATATCAAAAACTAGAAACAGATAGAGACAAGCTTTTTATTTACTTCAACAGCTATTTGAAAAAAGGAAAGAAAACGCCAGAACTCTTAGCCAGCACTCTTTTTTCTCCTTTCAATAGCGATGTGGGGAATTTGGCGCTGCTGATTCAACAAGAAAACCCAAGCACTGCAGAAGAATTTATCGAAAAATTCAGAGTAAAGTACATCTTGCAATTATCACGAGTAAAAGAGCTTTTATATGTGAATATGTTGTATTACAAATTAGACTCAACGCTTAAAGCCAAAAACAGCCTTTTTGATGCCTATAAAAACTGGCCAGAAAAAAATATAGAAAAAGACGTTCTTCTTGTTCGTGAAGAATTGCAGCAATACTTTTTTCTGTAAGGTATTCTGCTAAAACTGCTGAAACAAAATGAAAATAGCTACTTAGGAACAGCAAAAAAATGGCTATTTTTATGTACATGTAGGTTAAGCAAATAAGCAAAAGTATAAAAAACATAAAAAGCAGAATAAATGCTTTGCTAAATAGGTTTTCATAGTACACTTTATAAGCAGTAAGCTATCAATATTTAAGTTATTCTTTTTATTATATGCACTCTTACGTTAAGTTTTAGGGTGGGGCTTAGCTTAGACATCCGTAAAAACAAAATGCTCATGAAGAGCAAGCTGAGTAAAAATTTGTTTAGCAGAGAAACTCTGTTAAAAGCCTATTATGAACGATATAAAAAAAACATCTTACGAAGCATTTTTTCTGGTATCCGCGAATGAGGCGGTAGCAGCAAAAAGCGTTAAAAAAATACAAGAGATTTTCGAAGAATATCAAGTTGAGATTACTAGAGAAGAGGCTTTGGGAATTAAAACCCTAGCCTATCCAGTCGAAAAAAACAGCACTGGGAAGTATTACTTGTACTACATTCAATTAGAACCGAGCAAAATGGATGCTTTGCGTAAAGAGTTACGGCTGCAAGAAGATATTCTGCGTTTTATGTTTATAGCTTTAGATAAAAAAGCTACTAAATTTTTAGATGAAAAGCATATAGCCGATATCGAGAAAAAGAAAGTAGCTGAAGCTGCTTCAGCTGCGAGCGTGCCAGAAACTGCGCCGGCGGCAGAGGAAACTCTGTAGAAAACTGGCTAAAATATCAGGCTATTCATGGCGAAGGGCTAGGCCCTTATTCAAGCAATGAAGAATTTCATAGTCCTCTTCATTGTTAATACACTTCTTTCGATGTTGCCGACCATGCCCGGGCATGGCGTACATCTTTTCATGCTGTGTTCTACGGTGTTTGCATGTCTTTCTACGCAAAAACCCGATAGGAACTTTTTCTTACTTATTCTTTTGTATGCGACTATCCAATACATCGCAGCATACTTATATTTTGATGATGCCAGCATTCCACGGGCGCTAAAAAACGTCATTTATTGGGAGGGACCCTTCTCCTTGCTTCTTTTGGCGGGAGTGCTAGGGAGCTGGCTAGCCAAAGGCTTTCTTTCGAAGCATATGGCTACTATTTTTCTTTCAGCAACGGCGCTTCTTTTTTTTAAGAATGTTGCGGTTATCTTATGGCTTCAAAAAACAGGAGGTTTTAGCTATACCGATATGGTCTTTCCGCTGGTAAGCTATGAAGAAATGCTCCCAGAGGTGTTAAAGGAAAATGGCATAGTTTTACAGAAAGGTAACGAAGAAACAGTATTTTACTTTTTGCTGTTTAAGCAGGTAGATGCATTTAATGTTATTTCAGGATTATTTTATTCATTAGTCTTAATGTTTATTTTTTCTTTAGGAGGGAGCATAAAGAAGCATATTCGATTTTTTCGTCTCTCGAAATTTGTTATATGGCTTTTCATAGGCTTATGGGGAGATTCTTTGCTTATTTTCTATTTTCGTGAAGCCATTGACGGTTCTTTAAAGGGGCTAGAAGAGGTCTTTAAGTATTCTCCAGCAGAGTTTATTTTTGAGCGATGTATTGCGGCTATCATGCTGCTAGGTTTCCTGTATTTCCTACAAGGCTTCTCGATAGCCATATACTTTATTCAAAACAAAGTGCAGGCTACTCTTGAGAGGTCAGAAAAGGATTCTGATGAAAGACGAAGCCTTCTTGCTAAATACCGTAACATAGGGCTTTGGGTTTTAGGGATACTGCTCGTAAGCATTTTTCTCTTGAATACTATCTTTCTATTCTTATTTTCTATTCTGTGTTTTGGCCTCTTTCTGCTAGGGCTTAGCGATGCGTTTAGAAACTGGCGGCGTATAAGCTCATAAGCTAGCATCTGCTTTTGAGCCAGTGCAAAAGAAGCGTTCAAAGGAAGCCTTCAAAATAGAAGCAGCTAGAATAGAAGCAGTTAGAATACTTAAATTCTTTCTAATTTTCTAATATTTCATGGGTAAAATAATGCAGTATTAAGGCAGTATTTTGTGTTAAAAGAGCTACTCGGAATGGTTTCAGCAAGAATTTTTAAGATTTGTTAAAAAATAGAAGCAATAAATTTTTATAATTTTCAAATTAATGAATAAAAGTCCTAAAAATTCTTAAAGCTAGGTATAAGCTGGGGGCTTTATGGCATATTTTGCTAATTTATTCCATCGGAAAGAGTGTTCAGGCGCAAAAATAAGCCTCTTTTGGAAGAAATAGCCTTATTTCGAAGTATTTTAGCTTTGTAAAAAGAAAATGCCTGTATTTTTATGGGTATTTTATTGACAGAGCGTACTTTTATGTGTATAATATTTAAAGATTTCTCTGGAAAACTTTAAATAAAACGAAAGCAGTTGTAGTTATCAGCAGCAAAACTGGTAACCTTGTATATGCCCGTAGAGGTTTAGCGGAATAAGAAGTTTAGCATTGTAGCAAAGTGCGTAGGAATATATAGCTAAAGTAGTATAGTTGAAATATAGCTAAAGTAATATAGTTAAAGAAGGAACAGATGCCAACCATTCAGCAGCTTATTCGTAAGGGTCGAAAGAAAGTTACGAAGCGGAAAAAATCGATAGCGCTTCGGGGATGTCCCCAGCGCCGTGGAGTGTGTACTCGGGTGATGACGCTTACTCCGAAAAAGCCGAATTCGGCTTTACGGAAAGTGGCTCGGGTAAAACTTACGAACGGCGCGGATATCACGGCTTACATTGGTGGGGTTGGTCATAATTTGCAAGAACATTCTATTGTGTTAGTTCGTGGAGGGCGTGTAAAAGACCTTCCGGGCGTTCGGTATCATATTGTGCGTGGCGCTTTAGATACATTGGGCGTTGTTGATAGAAAACGCGGGCGCTCAAAATACGGAACTAAAATCCCTAAAAAGTAATGTTTTTCTGTTCATATTTTTATGTTTTATGTAACATGAAAATGAAAAAGTAATTTTAATAAAAAGTAAGAATTTTATGTCTCGCAAGAAAGTTGTACGCAAAAAAAGATATTCTGTAGATGCTGTCTATGGGAGTGAGGTTGTTTCTGCGTTTATTAATAGAATTATGAAACACGGGAAAAAATCCTTAGCCGAAAAAATTTTTTATTCGGCCCTTGCTTTGGTTGAAGAGAAAACCAAAGAAAAGGGTATTGAGGTTTTTTATAAGGCGATAGAGAATGTTTCACCGGCGATAGAAGTGCGCTCGCGGCGTGTGGGGGGATCTAACTATCAAGTACCTATAAAGGTTATGGATAAAAGGCGGCAATCGCTGGCTTTGCGTTGGATGACTATCTATATGCGCCAGCGTAGCGAGCGGAGTACGGCAAGCAAGCTTGCCGCAGAAATTATAGATGCCTCCACATCAACTGGGGCTACATTTAAGAAAAAAGAAGAAGTCTTTCGTACAGCCGAAGCGAACAAGGCTTTTGCTCATTATCGTTGGTAAGTTTTTCATGTTCAAAAAACCATTTTTCCAGATTTTTCGCTTTACTTACTTAGGGCATTCATTACATTCAATATCAGCTTTTTGTGTTAAGTTTTCAAGAAAACCTAGCTTAAGAAGCTGCTGCATAACTTAATTTATTATAGCTAAGCCTACGTTCATGTCTCGTTCATTCCAGCTAGAAAAATACAGAAATATAGGGATCATGGCGCATATTGATGCCGGCAAGACCACCTGTACAGAGCGCATTTTGTTCTATACGGGCAAGACGCATAAAATAGGCGAGGTTCATGAAGGTGCTGCCGAAATGGATTGGATGGAACAGGAGAAAGAGCGGGGTATTACTATTACCTCGGCGGCTACCACCTGTTTTTGGAAAGATTTTCAAATACAAATTATTGATACGCCGGGGCATGTTGATTTCACCATAGAAGTTGAGCGCTCTTTGCGTGTTTTGGATGCGGCGATAGGTGTTTTTTCTGCGGTAGAGGGAGTGCAGCCGCAATCTGAAACGGTTTGGCGGCAGGCGAATAAATACGATGTGCCGCGCATGATTTTCGTTAATAAAATGGATCGCGTTGGCGCTGATTTTTATAAGGTAATAGATGATTTAGAGGAAAAGCTTAACGCTAACACGCTTGTTATAAACATTCCTGTGGGCGCCGAAGCCGGATTTTCGGGCTTGATTGATCTTGTAGAGATGAAAGAGCGTATTGATTGCGTTGAGGATCGTGGCATGACCTATGCCGTAAACGATATTAGACCAGAGCTTAAAGATATAGCCGATAAATACAGGGCCTTGTTGTTAGAAAAGCTCTCTGAGGTCAGTGATTCAATCGCCGAGAAATTTCTTGAAGGAGAAGAGATTCCGGTAGCCGAGATAAAGCTGGGGATTCGTCAGGCTACTATAGCCAGCTCGTTTTTCCCGGTTACCTGCGGAAGTGCTTTTAAGGATAAGGGCGTTAATATGCTGCTTGATTGTATTATTGAATATCTTCCTTCGCCCTTAGATGTGCCGGCGGTAAAAGGCACCGACCCTGATGATGAAGAAAAGGTTATACTCCGCTTAGCAAATGATGATGAGCCTTTCTCGGGCTTGGCTTTCAAGATTATGAGCGATCCACATGTGGGTAGGCTTTCTTTTGTTCGCATATACTCTGGGAAACTGGCTCGGGGAGCTAGTGTTTATAATATGAATACTGGCAAGAAAGACCGAGTGGGGCGGCTTTTGAAAATGCATGCTAACACTCGAGAGCAAATAGATGAGGCTTATGCTGGCGATATTATTGCCTGCGTTGGCTTGAAAACGAGCACCGGCGATACTCTTTGCGATGACAATAAGCGAATTGTGTTAGAGCGAATGGTGTTTCCCGAACCTGTTATTAAGGTTGCTGTGGAGCCGGCGAGCAAGGTTGATCAGGAAAAACTTGGCATCGCCTTGCAAAAATTAGCCGAGGAAGATCCTACCTTCCGAGTTGAGACCGATAGAGAGACAGGGCAAACCCTCATCTCTGGGATGGGCGAGCTACATTTAGAGATCATCGTTGATCGCCTCTTACGTGAATTTAAGGTTCAAGCCAGTGTTGGCAAGCCTCAAGTGGCCTACAAAGAGTCTTTCCGCAAACGAGCGGAAAAGGTGGAATCGAAATACATTAAGCAAACGGGGGGCCGTGGGCAGTATGGTCATGTTATTTGTAATTTTGATCCCGGCACACCCGGTGAGGGCTATGTTTTTGAGAACAAAATTACCGGAGGACGTATTCCTAAGGAGTATATTCCATCGGTAAAAAACGGCATTGAAGAGGCTATTGCTGGTGGCATACTGGCTGGTTTTCCGTTTATGGATTTGAAGGTAGAGCTTATTGATGGCTCTTTTCATGATGTTGACTCTTCAGAAATGGCTTTTAAGATAGCAGGCTCGCTTTGTTTTAAGGCGGCTGCTAAAGTGGCAGAACCTTATCTGCTTGAGCCGGTGTTTAGTGTGGAAGTAAGCTGCCCTGAAGTGAACATGGGCGATGTTATTGGAGACCTGAACTCTCGGCGTGGAAAAATCTTAGGCATGGATGAGCGTGGCAAGGAAAGAATAGTGAAGGCTAATGTGCCGCTTTCAGAAATGTTTGGCTATTCCACCGATTTGCGTTCAAAAACCCAAGGCAGGGCCACCTATAGTATGGAATTCAGTTTTTACGAGGAAGCTCCAAAAAGCATTAGTGAAGAAATAATTAAAAGCGTTAAAGGCGGATAACAAGGCATACAAGGAAAGCCTAAAGAAATTCAATTACGGAGAACAGCAATCATGGCAAAAGAAAAATTTGTAAGAAATAAAGAACATGTAAATGTTGGAACTATAGGTCATGTGGATCATGGCAAGACTACGCTTACGGCGGCTATATCGCTATATTCGGCGAAAAAAGGCTTAGCTGAAGAACGGAAATTCGAGGATATTGACTCGGCTCCTGAAGAGAAAGAGCGTGGTATTACTATTAACACATCGCATGTAGAGTATGAAACAGAAAAGAGGCATTATGCCCATGTGGATTGCCCGGGGCATGCCGATTATATTAAGAACATGATTACCGGCGCTGCTCAAATGGATGGCGGTATTTTAGTGATAGCTGCTACCGATGGACCTATGGCACAAACACGTGAACATGTGTTGCTGGCTAAGCAGGTGAACGTTCCGTATATTGTGGTTTTTCTTAACAAGACCGATCAGGTGGATGATCCGGATTTAATAGAGCTGGTGGAAGTAGAAGTGCGCGAGCTTCTTAGCAAGTTTGATTTCGATGGTGAAAAAACTCCTATTATTAAGGGTTCGGCGCTTAATGCTTTAAATGCTATTCAAGCTGGAAAAGAAGATAGCGATGAAGCGAAGCCTATTGCTGAATTGCTTGCGGCAGTAGATTCGTATATTCCAACGCCAAAACGTGATCTTGAAAAAGACTTTCTTCTGCCAATAGAGGATGTGTTTACCATATCAGGGCGAGGAACAGTGGTAACAGGCCGCGTGGAATCCGGAAAGGCTATAGTGGGGAATAAGGTCGAGATAGTTGGTATTTTAGATACCGTGGAAACGACCATTACCGGAGTTGAAATGTTCCGTAAGGAATTAGATTCAGCTCAAGCTGGTGATAATGTTGGCCTACTGCTTCGTGGTATTGATAGAGAGTCTGTTGAGCGAGGGCAAGTGGTATGCAAGCCGAAATCGATTACCCCGCATAAGAAATTTGAAGCGGAAGTCTATGTCTTGAAGAAAGATGAAGGCGGAAGGCATACGCCTATTTTCAAAGGCTATAAGCCTCAGTTTTATTTCCGCACAACCGATATTACAGGGCAGGTAGAGTTGCCTAAAGGCTCCGAGATGGTGATGCCCGGCGATAATACAAATTTGGTTATAAATTTGATTAGCACCATTGCTATGGAGAAAGGAAGTAATTTTGCTATCCGTGAAGGTGGCAGGACAGTTGGCGCTGGCGTGGTTACGAAGGTTTTAGATTAAAAGCGGTATTAATTTGTAAAGAGCTTCTTGCTAAGGCATGGGTTATGGATGTGAATTCATATCATGGCAGAGCATTGGCTTGTAAGAGCAAAAAGAGGATAGAAAAATAAACAAGAAATTTGAGGAATGAGCTGAAATATTGCGGCCTTGAGTTTTTTGAAAGAGTTTGGTTTTTTTTAGGGTTTTTTTAGGGTTTTTTTCATGGCAGGACAACGAGTAAGGATTAGTTTGCAATCTTTTGATAGCAAAATGGTAGATAAGTCGACAGAGATAATAGTGGCAGCTATAAAAGATAGCGGCGTGAAGGTGGCGGGTCCTATTCCTTTGCCCACGAGAATAAAGAAAATAACTGTATTGAAGTCGCCGCATGTAAATGTAACGGCACGAAATCAATACGAGATGCGAATTTACAAGCGACTCATAGATATTTACGATGCCTCTAATGAAGCCATGAATTTGCTTGGCACAGTAGAGCTTCCTATTGGTGTGGATATAAAAATTCGTCAGTAAGAACATATTTTGAATGAAGTGCAAGGTGTATAAACGATGAAAAATCTAGGTTTGTTAGGAAAGAAAATGGGGATGACCCGTGTTTTTGATGAGAATGGCATGCATGTTTCGGTTACCGTCATTGATGTTACGGGGAACAACATTGTAGGCACACGCACGCAAGAGAAAAACAGTTATACGGCTGTTTGTTTGGGTTATGGTTTAGCGAAGAAAGAAAAGCGCAAGAGTGTGCTGAACAATTTTGCTGAAAAAAAATGTCCTAAGCTTGTTCGTGAATTTCGCATGAATGAAGAAGAGCTTTTAGCTTGGAAGCCTGGCATGGCTGTTCTGGCTCAAGATATTTTCAAAGAGACTAAGTTTCTTGATGTTACGGGGGTTACTATTGGTAAGGGCTTCCAAGGTGTTATAAGGCGATACCGCATGAAGGGCGGCCCTAAAAGCCATGGATCAACATTTCATAGGACTGGTGGTTCTGTGGGGCAATGCGTACATCCTGGTCGTGTTATTAAAGGCAGGAAAATGCCCGGCAGAATGGGTGGTAATACGGTGACGGTTCAGAATTTGCCATTGGTTTCTATAGATGAGAAAAGCGGAATTCTGCTGGTACGCGGATCGGTGCCGGGGAAACGCCATTGTTTACTATGGCTGAAAAGTGCTGTGAAGAAGCCAGCTAAAAAAGCGGCGTAAGCTGAAGTTTAGCCCAAAATAAAGAAATAATCGTGTCAGAAAGTATGAAGGTTCAAGTAAAAAATAGCGAAGGCTTAGCACATGGCGAAATAGAGCTTTCTGCTAGAGTTTTTGGAGCTGTTCCTAATAATGCTTTATTATACGAGGCTATTAAAAACCAATTAGCGAATAAACGTCAGGGTACAGTTAATACTAAAACCATCTCTGAAGTAAGAGGCAGCACGAAGAAACCATGGCGTCAAAAAGGCACGGGAAATGCTCGTGCGGGAACTCGCAGGTCTCCGTTATGGCGCGGTGGTGCTGTTATTTTTGGGCCAAAACCTCGTGATTATAGTTATAGTTTGCCGAAAAAAATGCGCCAAGGGGCCTTATTCTCGGTGCTTTCCTTGCTTTGTCAAAAAAACAAATTAAGCGTTATTGATGAGATCAGCCTTTCGGAGTATAGCACGAAGCTGATGTATGCTATTTTGCAGAAACTTACGCGTTCAAAGAAAGTTGTGTTTATTATAAAAAAAGACGGTACTCCTGAGTATTCGTATTTGCGAAAATCAGCAAGAAACATTCCTTGGCTTAAAGTTGTCCATGAGAATGCACTTGAAATAAAAGATCTTTTTTATGCGGATGAAGTTCTTGTTGCTCGCTCGGCGGCAGATGCCTTAAGCCAGCGTTATAAAGTGAAGACTTCAAAAACAGCCCCTCCGCTGACTCCTCAAGCGAATCAAGCGAAGAGTGAGGACGCTGGAAAAAAATGAATTTTAGCAAGACAAGAGCTGGAAAATAAGGGATAAACATTAAATAGTTTTTTAAAAGAAATGGGAATTAAGAGTCACTGCGTTTATTTAAGTGATGTGCTGCTGGCACCACTTGTTACCGAGAAATCAACTTTCTTACGAGAGCGAGGAGTATATGCTTTTAAAGTAGCTCGGCTTGCATCCAAAAGAATGATTGGAAAGTCATTTGAAAAGCGATTTTCAGTAAAGGTAGATAGCGTGCGAATAGTTTGTGTA
>JAUXHF010000311.1 GCA_030621685.1 Spirochaetota bacterium | reverse complement strand
AACAAGACAGCCTTTTCAATAAGCAAAGAATTAGATATTCGCCCAGAGCAAAATATTATTGCTCAAAGCAATGGCAATCACGATACTGAGCTTTTTGAAACCCTAGAAGAGTTCCAAAGACAAGAACAAAGCATAGAAGTTACTAGCTTCGGAAAATGCCACCCACCCCGAGCTGCGAGGTATTAAGGCTTGCCGAAAGCCTGCTAACAAATAAATATACCGAAGTATACTTTTCCAAATGAAACATATTTCTATCCTTGAAAAAATTTCTGAAAAAATTTCTTTTTGCTAGGTTAAAAATATTTGATGATAGCAAGAATAGAGAGAGATGACTATGAACAAGACAGCCTTTTCAATAAACAAAGAATTAGATATTCGCGCCGAGCAAAATATTATTGCCCAAAGCAATGGCAATCACGGTACTGAGCTTTTTGAAACCCTAGAAGAGTTTCAAAGACAGGAACAAAGCATAGAGTTAATAGCTTCGGAAAATGCCACCTACCCCGAGGTGTTAAAGCTTGCCGGAAGCGTGCTAACGAATAAATATGCCGAAGGCTACCCTGCTAAACGTTATTACGGTGGCTGCGAAGCCGTTGATAAAAGCGAATTATTAGCCATAAACAGAGCCAAAGAGCTTTTCGGAGCCGCCTACGCCAACGTGCAGCCGCACTCTGGCAGCAACGCCAACATGGCCGTGTATTTTGCCATGCTGAAGCCCCAAGATACGATTTTAGGTATGAGTCTTGACCAAGGTGGACATTTAACGCATGGCTCGCCTGCAAGTTTCAGCGGGAAAATTTTCGAGGCACATCATTACGGCATTCACCCTAAGACTTCAAGGATAGATTATGATGCTCTGCGAAAACAAGCCTTAGAGCTAAAACCAAAAATGATAGTGGCCGGAGCCAGCGCTTACCCTCGTATTATAGATTTCGCCAAGTTCAGAAGTATTGCTGATGAATGCGGAGCTTTCCTCATGGTAGATATGGCGCATATTGCCGGGCTAGTGGCCGCGAAGAAGCACCCCTCGCCAATTCCCCATGCCCATTTTGTTACTTCAACCACGCATAAAACCCTTCGTGGTCCTAGGGGCGGTCTTATTCTCTGTGGCAACAACGAATATGCCAAGAAAATTAATTCCAGCATCTTTCCCGGTATTCAAGGCGGGCCCTTAATGCATATCATTGCCGCCAAAGCCTATGCTTTCAAACGAGCCCTTGAAGCGGATTTTGCCAGCTATCAGCAAAGCGTAATAGATAATGCTAAGGCCCTAGGCCAGGCCCTACAAGAACATGGCTTTGACCTTGTAACCGGCGGCACCGATACTCATTTATTATTAATTTCATTAATTAACAAAAACATTTCCGGCAAAGACTTACAAGCCTCCTTAGACAAGGCCTATATTACGCTGAATAAGAATGCTGTACCCAATGATCCCCGCTCTCCTTTTGTAACCAGTGGTGTTCGCATCGGCACTGCAGTAGTCTCCACAAGAGGCATGGGGCCTTCGCAAATGAAAACCATTGCTGGCTGGATAACCCAAATTACCGATGACTTTGAAAATGAAACGCTTCTTGCTTCTGTGCGCCAGCAGGTTATAAAACTTAGCGCCCAGTTCCCTCTCTATACCTAAGCCTCTCTACGCTAACGCCGCTTAGAGACGCAAATAAACATTCAAGCTCTTTATTAAAGGCGAAAACTTCTGCTTTGACAGCAAAGCTCGCTGGCATGCTGGCGGCTCTTTATGCCAAAGATAAACATATTTTGAAGTTATTTATATTCCTCCAATTCATCCAATTCCCCCTTCACTATGCCCATTTCTTTAGATAATAAGGCTGCTT
>JAUXHF010000147.1 GCA_030621685.1 Spirochaetota bacterium | reverse complement strand
CGGAGGTTTTTAGTTAATTCAAGTTTTCGCTTGCTTGCTTTGCTTATTCCTCCGTTTATTTTTAGCAGGGCTGATGTAGATATTTTCCAAGAAACAGCGATAGAGTTTTTTTAGTTAATTCAAGTTTTCGCTTGCTGCCTCCGCTTATTTTTAGCAGGGCTGATGTAGATGTTTTCTAAGAAACAGCTGCAGAGGTTTTTAGTTAATTCAAGTTTTCGCTTGCTTGCTATCTTGAATATTTGCCGATGCCTGCTTTCTGGAGATCGGCTAGCAGCAGAGGCAGCAAAAGATGAGCTGCGTTTTGAAGCCGGGTTATCTTGCTGGCAGAAAACGGCTTCGGCGGATTTGCTAGTATTTGCCTTAAGTCATTGCCAAAGGTTTTCTTCTTACTTGTTAGCACCGAATCTTTGGCGATAGAGAGAATCTCTCGCTGGCTATGCTGGTAAGAACCTATGAGAACCGGGATGCCTTGCGAGAGCGGCTGGAATACACTGTGTCCTCCAATGGGTATGAAACTACCGCCTATAAGAGCTACTGTTAGAGCCACTGTTTTCTTCTTGTTTTTAGGTAGCCCAGAGGATAGCCGCGAGCTTGCGGCGTAGAATTGATTGAGCTCGCCTAAGGTAAGCAGGAGTAGGTTGCCTGTTTGTGAAAACAGCTTCAGGTTTTGTTGGGAAATAGCGGCCGCTTTGTCTTGACGAATAAGGCTTGAGATTTTCTGCTTCTTCAGAAATTGGCTAAACTTTGCCCCGTCCTCCAGTTTTCTGGGGGCTATGATGAGCAGAAATTCTGAGGACTGCAGGTAGCTTCGAAGCTGTGAAAACAGCAAAATAAATTCTTTGTAATGAATAGAGGCGAGGATGAGTTTTTGCTGCTTGCTTTTTTTTATGAGGCTGAGGAGCGGGCCTAAGTTTTTATTTTCATTGGCCTTCCCCTCCCGGCCTCCCTCGGCGAGCAGCGAGAATTTCAAGGAGGGGCTTAGGCAAATTCGCTTTGGCGATGCCCCCATCGCTAAGAGGTTTCGCTTGGTTTCTTCGCTGCTGGCGTAAAAGCGGCTAATGCTTCCGAAGGCCGATCGGAATATCCAGCTAAAGCGCCTATAGCGCTTTGCCTCATCATCGAATAAGATAGCCGAGAGAGAGAACACTGGCAAGCCTCGTGCTTTCATCGTAAACAAAAGCAGCGGCCATATTTCCAGTTCCATCAGCAACAGGGCTTTTACGTTTAGCTGCTGTACTATCCAAAGCAGAGCAAGTGGGTTTTCTATTGGAAGAAAGGCGCTTTCATCAATAAGCTCATCTTTAGCTACTGTCTTTTTAAGTTCCTCGTTAAAGTAGCTTAAAAAGATATTCATGCCGGTTTCCTGTTTCAGCAATTGCGCCATGGGCCTGAGTGAATGCCACTCGCCATAAGAGCTTGCGTGCATCCAGAGAAAAGGGATTTTTCTGCCGCCGGGCAGGGCAAAGTTATCTAAGCTAAGCAGACCTAAGCTTTCATAAACATGGCGCGCCGAGATCTTCCCTAAAAGAAAGAGCAGGCTTAGCAGAAGCAACAGCATCGGAAACAAAAATAGGAGGTACAGCAAGGTTAGGGCTAATAAACTTAGGCTATCCCATGCTTGCTGCTTTAACCCGGGGCTAGCAGCGTTAGCGAGTTTAGGTTTTTTCATGGCTTGGGTATTTTTGCATAGGAAATTTGAACTGAATATGGCTTAATTTGAATAAAGGCTTGACAAAACCATGGGGAGCATATTATAATTCTTATCACATATAAGGAAACAGAAGTATAAAGAGTATGTAGAAAGCATAGCATGCATTACTGAAAAACATGGCATGTATTGTGTTACTATTGTGTTACTATTGTGTTATTTTAGGCTGCTTTTCTTTGTTTTAGTTTAATTAATTAAACTAAAAACCTTATTCCTCGATAGCTCAGCGGTAGAGTAGGTGGCTGTTAACCACTTGGTCGTAGGTTCGAATCCTACTCGAGGAGTTTTTCTTTCCCGGCTTTCAACAGCTATTCTTTTTCTTTTTTAGTAAGCTCCCGTTATGGTAATCTTACAAAGACAAAGAGCAAATAATGATGATAACAAGGCAAAGCATAGACCCTGACGCAGCGCTGCCCAGTAATAGTTTTTTAAAAGGAAACCTAAGATGAATAAAAAAATATTAAACAGTTTAAATGTTGGAAATTCTATAAGGTTTATGCAAGATATGGACTATGAATGTGTAGACTTAACTGTAACATCGCCTCCTTATGACAACTTGAGAAACTACAACGGATACAAGTTTGAGTTTGAAAAAATGGCAGACCAGCTTTTTAGGATAACAAAAAAGGGTGGCGTAGTTGTTTGGGTTGTAGGAGACAAGATTAACGGGGGCAGAAGTTTAACCAGTTTTAAGCAAGCATTGTATTTTCAAAGCATAGGGTTTAGTATGCACGATGTTATGATTTATGCTAAAAAAAACACGCCTTTTATGCGGTCAAATGCATACACAAACGGGTATGAGTATATGTTTGTGCTATCAAAAGGAAAGCCCAAAACATTTAATCCTATTAAAGAGCCAACTGTCAGAAACGGCAAAGAAATGCTGGTATCCAACAAAGGGGCGGACGCTAAAAACAATAAGGTGTTAAAAGAATTAAAGAAAGAAAAAACTAAAAGCAATATTTGGTATTACGCTGTTGGTCTTGGCGGGACAACAAAAGACAAGATAGCGTTTGAACATCCTGCAGTTTTCCCAGAGAAGTTAGCACAAGACCATATATTATCTTGGAGCAATGAAAATGATATTGTTTTTGATCCTATGTGCGGTTCCGGCACAACCTGTAAAATGGCTTTGTTTAATAATAGAAAATTTATCGGCGTTGATATTAGCAAAGAATATATTAAAATAGCTGAAACAAGGGTAGGCCAAGCAGCAGGGCTTTTTTGTGAAAGATAAAGTAACGATTGACAGTTATGTCGTTAATAATATTGCATTAGGTGATTATAGTAGAAAAATAGTAGAAAATTCAATAGGTCTTATTAAAGTAATAAATGGCGAGTGTGCCATGGTCTTTTTTATAGGCTCAAATAAGCTGACTCGTGTTGATTTTGCCCATCTATCTGTTATAGATATAGAAAAAACAGGCAAAGGACATGAAAAGAAGATATGTAATATTTGTCATATCTTAAAGATGTCTGATGATTTTGATGTCAATCAAACAGACGCAAAAGGCAGAAAAACAACAAGACCAAGTTGTAAAGAATGCAGGAAAAATATAGATGGAGTGAAACTATCAACAAAAGAAAAAAACAGGATGGACAAAATCAAGCCGCCGAAAAATAGCGTATTTGTTTGTCCTGTTTGCCAAAAAAGAACTATCGTAGGTATTACTGCTAATTTAGTAAGAGATCATAGCCACGAAACTGGAATTGGACGTGAGTGGATATGCGATAGTTGTAATACAGGACTTGGCAAATTTCAAGACGATGTATCTTTCTTAGAAAGAGTTATAGAGTATCTAAGAAATCATGCTTAGTTTAGGGCTTGTTATGTATATAATTCCGCTAAAAAGCTAATTATACCAAATAAATAAATAAAATATTGCATGCTAAGTCGCTCTTCGTGCTTGAAGCACAGGTCGCCCTAGCTTTATTGCTTGGCTTGAAAAAGAAAGGAACGCCAGCTTTTTTGCATGGGTCTTTACTGTTTTCCGCCCATGCTTTTTTCATCGGGCGGCGGGTAGGCTGCTCGGCTCGCTCGCGCGCATCCCAACAATGACCCAATCAACACCGCAGAGCCTCTAGTATTTCTGCTAAGGCTGCTTCGGGCTTATTGTTTCCTTTTATTTACTTTATTTTTTTAATAAACTTAGTAGGTTACTTGTCTTTATAAAATTCTGAGAGGTAAGCTTCTACAATTGCTGTGACTTCATCTGTGATTGACTTCAGTTTTGTTTGAGCTTCTTCAGTCAGGATAGCAGTATGCATTAAAGGGTTTCTAATTCTATTATATTCATTACTTTTAATGCCTTTAAATATGTTTTGTTTTGTTTGGAGAAATTCTAGTAAGTTCTTAAGACCTGCGTATGACAAGTCAAGCAATTCTGTATTCTTTCTTATCTGTATTTGTATATTTGAATTTTTGTTGTTGTCTTTGTCTTTGTTTTCTTTGTCTTTGTTGTTGTCTTTGAAATGCTGTATCTCTTTAGTTAATTTGGCATATCCTGTGTAATCGTAATGTAATAATATTATACTTCTCAAGAGGTTTTCAATAATATTACAATTTACGTATAAACTTTCATGTTTTTTTGCGTTTTCCATAATTAGTTTGAATAACTCTTTGAATTCTTTATTTTCTTCAACAATGCTTGATTTGAAAAGAGCGTTAATTTTTTCTGAAATATTATCATGAGTTTTACTCTTTGTTTTTTTGCTTTTTCTATCGCTGTGTACTTTATTCTTTTTCGCTACATAACAAGCACATATTTTTTCTAATGTATTCTCTAACTTAGTTATTTCTTTTTTGCTTTCCTTCTTATTAGCTATCAGTCCTTGTCTATCAGTAGAAATAACATCTTCATCAAGATCATCATAAAGAAAATCAGCTTCAATGTAGCCTTTAGTATAAAAAGAGATACCACTACGATCTTCCACATAGTTTTTAAAGGAGGAGGCTCTTCGGCACCTTGAAAAAATGCAAATTCCATGTTCTCCAATTTTTTGGAACCTTTTCTGTGTGTGATATATTACTCCGCTTAGTTTTCTTTCTATTTCCTCCAAAGAGTAATAATCATCTTGGGTAGGGTCTTTATATCCAAAGGATTGTAGCACTTTAACGTTAATTTCTAATGTGCACTGCTCGCCACCCTTTTCACACTGTTGCTCTTTAAAGACATCTGTGGAGAGCTTCTTAATAACTTGTTTTGCGCTATATTTTTCTAAGCTTTCATAAATATTGATATGGAAATCGTCTTTTTTTAATAAGCTTGGAGAGAAAGCAAAATTAAGCTCTTCTACTAATTCTGCTAGTTCTATATCGCTATGTAAGTAAAATTCATCAATGATTACTACTGTTCCATTTTTCACGCTAAATTTAGTAGAGAAAGAAGTTTGGTTAGCTCTTTTTGGCACGAGAAAATCTTCTTTTTCAGTCATATTTTTCATGTTGATATCAAAAAAGGCATTGCCTTTTTTGTGAAAAGTGTCAAAATTAATTTCCTTACCTAACGAAAATATTGCTAATTTTCCCAGCCCCTTTTTGCCCATATGTTTCCGCATTTTACTACCCTCTAGGCTACTTTGTTCATCTCCAGCTTTAGGGTTACCAGTTTTAAAAAAAACTGTTTCAATATTTTCAGGATCAATACCATCTCCATCATCATAAATAATTAAATTTTTTTCATCT
>JAUXHF010000196.1 GCA_030621685.1 Spirochaetota bacterium | reverse complement strand
CCTCACTGTGAGTAAACATGCTATTTTTGGCATGGCATCCAGTGAATTTTTTGCTACTTTTAATATTCATTATGAAGCGGATAGGGGAGTTCCTTCTGAAATAATTTCTGCCTCGCTGTGAGCAAACATGCTGCTTTTTGGCTTGTCATCCCAGTAAATTTTTTGCTACTTTTAATATTCACTATGAAGTGGATATAAGAAAGTTCCTTCTGAAATAATTTCTGCCTCGCCCTGAGCAAACATGCTGCTTTTTGGCTTGTCATCCCAGTAAATAGTCAACTTGCCGCCTTTGAGTTGTAATTCTATTGGAAAGGTGATATCCGGGTTTTTCTTAGCCAAAACAGCGGCTACAGCACAAGCGCCGCTGCCACAAGCTAAGGTTTCGCCAACACCGCGTTCTACAACCGTGACAGCCCATGATGTTTTTGCTTTCTTAGAAGTATCTGGCTTAGCGCTGCAGCCCGAGGCTTCTAGCAGAGGCTTGACAAATTCTACATTGACACTGTTAGGGAATATAGCTGAGGTTTTCTGGAGTGTCTCGGCAAAATGGCGGTATTTGAAATCAGCGCTATCGGTATCCAAGAAAACAGCATGAGGGTTGCCCATAGATACGAAATATCCCTTTCTTCCTTGAAATTCGAATTCTTGAAGCTGTTGATGCTGTATAGAGGCTGGCTCTGCGCCGCTGGTTGCAGGGTTTTTGAAATCTTTACTCTTGAAATGAGGCATGCCCAACTCGGTTTTCACGAGTGCTAGGCAGGCATCGTATGTATTTGTTTTTTTTGTAGCTGAAAGAAGCTGGCATTGGAATACGCCGCTATCTGTTTTTATGGCTATTTCTTTTCCATAGAACAGGTTTTTTGTTTTAAGATACACGGTTACACAACGCAGAGCATTCCCACAGATGGAAGCTCGGCTTCCATCTTTATTGTATACGATCATAGCAAAGGTGTTTTTTTGTTGCTTTCCATCAGCTTGAACAAGCACAAGCCCATCGGCGCCAAGTCCTCTGTCTTCTGAGCATATATGCTTGGCTAAAGAAGCTATATTCCCCAATAAAGCTTCTGCTTTTCCGGCTAGATTGCTTATGACAACAAAACTATTTCTTGTGCCATGCATTTTGGTGTAGGGCAGTTCAAATCTAGGCATGATCAATTATTGCATATAAGTAGCAGCTTTTAGCATCTGATGAATTTAAATAAGCAGCTTATTTATTAAAGTATGAGAAATAAGATAACTGAATTTTTGTTAAATTCAAGAACAGCTTCTTGAATTTAGCGCAGAGGTCTCGCTTTGAAAAGGAGCTGCCTCTTCATACTTGGCAAAACGCTTAGACACGCTAGCGTGCTACAAAAAGCCGTTTTATATATTTATATGATGCATGGGAAACTCTTCATGGCTTCCCGCAAGCTATTTTAGGGGCTGTTTTAGCGGGATAAATTTATCGGCATTGATGATCTAAGCGCAATAGAGAGTTAGGGCTGGATGTATAGAAAGACAGAGAAAGACAGCTTATTTTGAGTAAAATTCTACGATGAGGGCTTCATTTAGCTCAAAAGGATAGGCAATTTCTTCACGCTCGGGATAGCGTTCATGGATGCCTAGCATATTTTCTTTTTCGAAAATAACATAAGTGGGAAGACTGCGCTCGGGTTTTTCAACATGAGATTTAATTAATATCATGTTTTTAGATTTATCTTTGATGGAAATCTTATCGCCTTTTTGGATTACAAAAGAGGGGACTTTTATCCGTTGTCCGTTCACGAGCACATGGCCGTGGCTTACCAGCTGGCGAGCTGAAAAAATAGTAGGGGCGAAATTCATGCGATAAACAGCGGTATCAAGGCGACGTTCCAAAAGCTGCAGGAAAATAGTTCCTGTGTTGCCGCTCTTGCGTTTAGCCACTTTATAATAGTTTTTGAACTGTTTTTCGTTAATAAAACCGTAGAAGTAGCGCAATTTCTGTTTTTCATCAAGCTGCAGCCCGAAATCTGATTTCTTTCTGCCCACACGCATTTTCTTCTTCCCTTTAAGTGGGCTGACTTCTCGTCCCCAGACATTGACATTAAATCTGTTTGCTACTTTTGTTTTTTTTATGTTCGTTCGTGCCATGCACTTTCCTGTCTTCTATTTCGTTTTATTTTGCCGCGGCTGTGTAGAATTATTTCTTGTATGTTCCCTTACTTTCTTAAGCATTGGTAATTCATCGTATAGTGTGCTATGCTATAAACTACTCTTAAGTATGCTATATACTACTCTTAAGCCTAGTACGGTTATCACTATAAGCTGCTAAGCAGCTGTTTCCGCTACTTATATGTCGCCGCCGGGCTTATATGTCGCCGCCGGCTTATATGTTGCTTGTAGGCTATAGCTGATGACGATAGTATAACATGGCTTTGTGTAGGCTTCGGATAATTAGTAGGAAAGCTCTATTTTTTTGGGAAATAAGCATATTTTTGATGATAACCATGCTAATTAGATGGAGCTAATGTAGGGAAACCCAGTTTAGGTGGCGTAGTTTGCGAGAATTTAGAACATTATCTATAATATTTATCCTTATTTCGAGCTTGGGGTATACTGTAGGTGATTATTCTATTCAAAATCTCATTCGCGAATACTCTTATTTCCAAGTATATTTCCTGCTTAGCCTAAGTGCCTTGCTGGTAATGGTTTTATGTCTTTTGATGCCTTTTTTCAGACGTCAGTTTATCCCTGCCACTGAAGTCTTTAAGGTGTATAACTGGAAAGCTTTAGCCATTTTATCTTCTTTAGGTATTACAGCCGATCTTTGTGCTATTGTCTCTTTCCGTAGCAACTCACTGGGGCAAGTGTATGTTTTGCTTTTAAGCATTCCCTTATTTTCTGCCATGATAGACTTGATACTCTTTAAGAGAAAACTGAGTCGGCTGAAAACAATGGCGCTTATTCTTGGCTTTATGGCTACGGCGCTGATGGCTAACCCATCGCTTAATTTCAGTTTAGATGATCCCTTTTCTTTACTGCTAGCCTTAGTGGCGGCGTTCCTTTATTCTGTTTTGTTCTTTGTTTTGAAATTTTATGCAAAAAGAGAATCGGTGTTCGTATTGTTTGTCAACTCGCAAAGCATCCCGATACTGCTTTTAGTTTTTCCGGTACTCTACGCTTGGCAGAGCATGACAGCAGAGCATTTGCTGATAAGTTTTGTCTCGGGAATAGGATTCTTCATAGGCACATTTTTCTTACTGCATGCTACGAAGTTTGGGCGAATTGTTATCATCTCGACTTTGCAATTCAGTCAAATTCCCATGGCTTTGGTTTTCGATTTGTTGCTCTACGCTATCGTGCCTAGTCCCATCACTTTGCTTTGTGCGGCTTTGATTATTTTAAGCTGCTTTGTCATGATAAAAAAAACGGCTGGGTAGCCATGCTTTTTTGAAAATTACGTTAAGTCCAGTCCAGCCAGCCATCAAGACTGGAAAGCCAATGTGGTTTTTAGGCAGATAGTTTACGAGAATTATTACTTACGTGCGTTGTTATTACGGGCGTTGTTTGTCTTGTGATGATAGCCTCCTGTATTCTTCGGGCCTTTGGAAAGAGCCTTTCCAAATACCATGTTTTTGAGCTTTGGCAAAATCCTCATCGGCAATGTACTTTGGGCTGAACCTCCGATAGGCTATGGCCCAGCCAAGCCGGACCATCTTTTTGTTGATGGATTCTCCGTTTTCAGTAAGGCATAGGCCCAGCATTCGGCGGTAGACATCATAGCCCAGGCTTTCGCAAATCGTCTTGCTACTCAGCATTTCTCTTAAAACCTCTGCGGATATCTGCCCGCAAGGGTAGAGCTTGCCATGCTCGTCTCGGCAATTTTGTTGATACTCGGGAGCATCAATGCCAGACAGGCGTATTTCCTTGCCGCGTAAAACAAAACTATCGCCGTCAATATATCTGATGCCTTCAAAATCAGTTAGGCGGAGTATCCACACACTTAATATCACTCCAAGCAAAAGGGCTGCAAATAAACGTATTTTGTAAGCTCGGCTACCTTGTAGCCTAAGTCTCGCTTGGGGTTTCGTCCTAGGCCGCTGTCTCATCTAATAATTTATAATAAGAAAGTTATGCTCAAGAGTTACGTTACGGGTTTTCTTTTATC
>JAUXHF010000107.1 GCA_030621685.1 Spirochaetota bacterium | reverse complement strand
AAGTAATGTACTTACTTTAAGCGTAATTATTTTACGTGTAAGCTCATGCTATAACTGCGTAAACTATAGCATGAGCCGTGGATAAAAGTAAATAGGCGGCTAAGGTAGGCGCTGAAGCTGCTAAGAGAATGAAGAGGAGGGTACATACTTAAGAGATACTTAAGAGAAACATAAATACTAGAAGAGTAACTAGTGATATAATAATAGCCATGATTGCTGTTTTAGCTAACAACCAGAAGTACAATTGCAAAAAGCTTGCTGAAGAAATCCTTTTATTGCTTAGGGCTAGAAATTTGGACAGCGTTCTTATAAAGAACCATCCATATTCCAAAGAGGATAAAAATGTGCTACGCGGCTCATCCTTGCTTATTACCTTAGGGGGCGATGGCACTATTTTAAGCGCGATAGATGAGTATGCTCGTCCGGAAAATAAGATGCAGAAGGTGATAATGTCCGTTAATATGGGCACGCTTTCGTACATGGCCACCATTCCTGAGAAAGTAGCCCTGCCGCTGCTTGAGAATTTTTTTGATACTCAAGAAGAACTGTTCAGGTTTTATAACTTTCACGATGACGGAAAAGGTTATAGCAGAGAACCTTTTCTCAAGGCAGGAAGAAAAAAATCAAAATTCCGTCTTCAGGTTGATAAGCGCTCGCTTTTGCGAATTCAGACGGCGGGGGGAAAGCAATATAACGCCTTAAATGAAATTTGCCTGCTTCGGCAAACCCCTACCAAGCCGCTAGCCTTCAAAATAAGAATTGGCGGCGAGTCTATCATGCGTTTCAGCGGAGATGGCGTCCTCGTCTCGACAGCAACTGGTTCTACGGCTTATAATCTTTCAGCGGGAGGGCCTATTCTTTCACCTAATATAGATGCGTATGTGCTTACGCCCATATCGCCACATTCGCTAACGGTGAAACCTATTGTTTTGCCAAGAGAAGATAAACTTGAACTAACATGCTTAGGCGATAGCCAGTTTATTATCGATGGCATTTTGAAAAATAAAATTAAAGCCGAAGAGCCGCTAAAAGTAGAACTCGCCGAGCATAGTGTTTTTTTTATTGAACCCTATGAAGTGAATCCTTATAAAATCTTGAAACAAAAATTGCTATGGGGAAAATAGCGTTTTCGTTTTTTATGCGGGAATCATAAATAGCCTCTCTACCCGATGATGAATTCATCGGTCATTTCTACTAGGTTGCAAGGGATGCGCCACCAAATTTGCCAGCTCATGGATGGACGTAATGAAAACTCTACACCGGCGGAATTGACTTGTATCCACTGTTTTCCTTTGAGACCCCATGCATGCGCATCAAGATTCGTCAAGTTTCTTATATCAACGTAGCCTACTCGATAAATATGTTGCCGTCCTTGGTTGCTATTTATTTGGCGATAGGGTATGGCCATGATGTTTGCAGCTTGATTATTCAAATAATCAACAATTTCTTTCATGTCGCCTTTGAATCTCCCTAGTCGGTGTCCAGATAAGGTGAGTTTGTTTGTTTTTATACTTCCGGACTTTATTTGAACCGGATACTCTAATGTCTTTATATGAACAATAATATCGGCGCGGTCATCATGTCCTGCTTCTTGCCACTGGACATGATGCTGTGCTTGAGTATCAGACTTAATTGCCGCAACAATCAATTCTTCTAGCTCCCAGCCAGAACATCGCTTGCTGTTAAATAGGTCGTGATACTTGCTTAGGTCGGTTTTGAGCCGCTGAAGCATTCGGGGAGTCAGGCGATACATTGCCTCACCCAACTACGTCCAAAATTTGCAAACTCTGGGTTAAGCTCAATGCCGAGGTACTGTATATCGAGAGATTTTGCGACGACACACTCTGAGCCTGATCCAGCAAAGGGTATTAGGGTACGCCCCTTGTTGCCGTTTATGCAAGACTGAATGAGGCGTTTGGTTAATTCCATTGGTTTTTGTGTTGGATGTTTAAGCACATCATGACCTCTATGCTTAGGCAATTCTTTAGGTGGTCGCACTTCGCCACGGCAATCACGACAAAAAAACCATCGCTCGGCACGCCCCATGCCGCCGGCCAATGCGGGAACATGAATGATATCGCGGGGGAGTGCACCATTTTTATGTGCTTTATAGGTTGTCTTTTTGCCACTTTTACTAAATCTTCCCTTTGTGTCTTTACGCTCTTTGCCAGCACATTTAAGGAAGTGTTTGGTGTAAGGCTCACGGATTTGATCAAGTTCTAGGCTTGGACGTTTTGTGCCCGGACTCCATAAGCAAAGGATAGATTCGTGAGATCGCTGCCAAAACTTTGAGGATGGCACTGCTTTATTCGTGTAGTGCCATGCCAGCCAGCGTTGTTCGTCAATCGGATATTTTACAGCTATTCGGGCGAGCACTTCTGGGAAACCATATACATAAATAAGACTGTTCTTTGCCAATAAACGGAAGCATTGAGCTAGCCATGTATGACACCAAGCAACATAATCATCTATGGGCATGTTGTCTTGATTATTTCCAAAGTCCTTGCCAATATTGTATGGCGGGTCGGCAATTATTACATTAAATTTCAAATCACTTGGTTGTCTTTTTAAGATATTGAGAACATCTCCCGTGATAATGCCTGTTTTCAAAACAGGCTTATTATCATAAACTGAAAAACGCTGGCTTTGCTTGCATCCGATAGCTTTAAAGAGTGTGTTGTACGCCATTTCTTTAATATTGCAATTACGTTTGGTGGTTATTTATTAAATTTGCTTAAAAATTTAAATTTTTTTATCATGCTTTCTTTGGTTTTACTATGTTCTTGGTAGCTGGATAAATAATTATACGATAACTCTTGCATAATTATTGTATAATTAGCTTTGTTCATATTTAAATTATGAAATAGGGTATAGCAAAAGAAGGAATGTATGAAAATATCTATACATTTTAAATAACATGATACCATGCGCCTAACATGCGCCAATAGCTCAGCTGGATAGAGCAACTGCCTTCTAAGCAGTAGGTCAGAGGTTCGAACCCTCTTTGGCGTGCATGCAGGGCTTGTTTTGCTTTATTGCAGAAGGCTTCATTTTGCTTAAGTTATTGAAGAGAGCTGCTTCTTTTTAGAAGCCGTATTTGATATTGAATAGAGTATCTAAAAATACCATGTTTTATTTTTTGAAGTTCTTGATGGTGAGTGTAGCTCAGTTGGTAGAGCTCTTGATTGTGGTTCAAGAGGTCGCGAGTTCAAGCCTCGTCACTCACCCATCCATGCCAGGCATAATTCAACATAAAATCAAAAAAGGCTATCTTTGATAGCCAGCATGGGCATGAGCATGGGCATGGGCTAGAGTGTGAACATGTTCTAGCCAGAGATGCTTCGTAAAGAAATACTTTATAAGCTAAGAATTTGCAAGAAGATCATGAATTTTTTTAGGCTTAGTGTAGCCATCTTCTTTTTTTTTAATGTAGCAGCGCTTCGTGCAGCGGGGCCTGTTCGGGTTGTGGTGCTAGCGAAAATTCCTCATAACACAGAGTATTTCACGCAAGGCTTGGCGCTGACAAAAGATTTTATCTTTGAAAGTGTTGGAGAATATGGTCAATCGAAAATTGTGAAATACCATAGGCAAAGCGGAGTCTTGCTACAAGAAAAACGCTTACCACTAAACTTTTTTGGCGAAGGCATGAGTTTTAACAGCCTTGGGCCGGAACAAAATAAGGTGTTTATTTTCCAACTAACTTGGAAGAGCGGCAAGGTGTTCGTTTATAACAAGCAGTTAGAGAAACTAAAGGAGTATGTAATAGATGGCGAAGGCTGGGGGCTTACGTATACCAGTGAGTATTTTATTAACTCTGATGGCAGTGCCTATCTGACTTACAGAGACCCTACAAGCTTTAAGCCACTTCGCCGGCAAAAAGTGTATTTAAACGATAAGCCGCTAGCGCGGCTGAATGCCTTAGCCTATAAAAAAGGGGAGTCATCTTACGGGGCTGGGAGCGGTGTTACGAGCGGTATTATTTACGCTAACGTATGGGGAGAAAGCTTTATCGTGGCTATAGATGAGCGAAGCGGCGTTGTAAAATGGCTAGCAGATGCTTCTGCCTTAGTGGCCGAGAATCATGGGAATGTAATTAAAAATACAACTACTAGGGGTTTCTATAAAGTGCTAAACGGGATTTTCTACGATGAAGCAAGCAAAAGTTTTTACATTACTGGCAAAAATTGGGCATGGCTTTATCGGGTAGTTTTCGTGGCAGAGTAGTGATGCTTTTCGAGGCTGCCCTTAAAGTTTTTATTAAATTTTGTTGAAGCAGACTTCGTGGTTTAAAAAGCCCAAGCTCTGCGGCTCTTTCAAGAGAGGAAAACAAATATTTTTATAAGATATGTTTTGATCTATCAAAAAAAGCCAGAAGTTCTTTATGCGAAATTCTCTTGACAAAAGGACGGCCGTGGGGACATGTTAAGATGTAGTCTTTTTCGTAAATTTCATGGATTAAGCTTTCCATTTCTCCTAAAGAAAGAATATCGCCAGCCATGACAGAGATGCGGCATGCCATGCGCGCCGCTGTCTCCCGATAGAGATCTTCGGGGCTATTTTGAATGTTGTTTTCTGCGGAAAACCAATCGAAAATAATATTCAGGTTGCCTTCAAGCAAAGGTTCAGGAAGGAAGGCGGGGACTTCGCTTACCTCTATAGTTTTCTCGTTAAAAATTCTGGCTAAGATGCCAAGTTTCTGCATGTCTTCCAGCCGTTGCCTAAGTTTTTCAAGTTCAATGACACTGCGTTCAAAGAAAAGCGGAACGAGCAGAATATGTCTTTCCATTTCTTTAGACTGGAGTTTTCCAAGAATAAGGTCATAGTTAATTCGTTCATGGGCGGCATGTTGGTCGGTAATGTAAATATCTTTGCCTAAGGTGAAAATGATGAAACATGCGGCCACTTGTCCTAAAATCCGGATATCTGCTTCTGCTGATGGTCTCTTGCTTGAGCTTGAGTTTGAGGCTATGGATTTTGTCCCTGCCAGAAGAGCTGCCTTGGACATATGCTGGGAATGAGCAGGAGGATTGAAAGAGCTTTCTTGTACAGGTTCTTCAGCGGGGGTTGAGGCAGCCGGAAAAGATTTTGACTTTTCTGGCGATGGCGAATTTTTCTGAAGAAATTCAGCTGGCAGCTCATCTTCAAGCGATAACGAGAAGCTCTTATGCGATTCAAGCACGGGCAATCTTGTTTTTAAAGGCGATTTGCTAACAACTTCGCTGTTGTATTTGTTAATAAATTGCAATAAATCTTGTTCATCTTGAGCGGTATCTTCTGCCAAAGAACGCAGGGAGAAAATTTTCTTTATGTTTACGCCGGTGTTCAAAGTTTCGGGTTTGCCAGCCGCTGTTTCTTTTTTCAGGTGAGAGCCATCGGCGAGCTTAGAGCCATCGGCCAGCTTATTAATGCTTGAATTTTCTGTAGAAGCATAGGCCTTTTTATAGACATCAGAGTACAGTTCTTTTTTCAAAGTGGTGTAAAGAAAAGAAGAGAAGCGCCCTGGGGCTAAAAGCCTTACTTCTTTTTTCGCTGGATGTACGTTGAAATCGATAAGCCCATTTTTAAGTTTCATTTTTAAAAAGGTTAAGGGGAAGGTTCGAGAAGGCAGAAAATGCTGATACAGCGTACTTAAGGTTTTAAAAAATATAGGACTCACCACCGTGCGGTTATTGATGAATAAGAATTGACCTAAGCGGTTGTTAGACTTGCATTGCTGGTTCGTGATATAGCCTTCAATTGAAATGTCTTCTTCAAAACGTTTTATGGACACTAAACTGCCTTGGATATCTTTGCGACTGAAGAAGGTTAGAATCTTATCGCGTAGGTTGAAAGCCGCTGGCGCCGAAAGACTGCCTTTTTCAATACCATTGTTAATCAGCCTATAATGCAGGGATACGCCATCGTTAGCCAAGACATGGCGAATGAATTCCTCTTTACAAGCGGCTATTTCTTGGGCCTGCGATTTCAAAAACTTTAGGCGCACCGGCGTGTTGTAAAAAAGATTAGATACCTTAATGGTTGTTCCCTTTAGCGCCGAGATAGGCGCTTTGCTTATCTCTTTGCCGCCCTCCATGATCATGCGCCAGCCAAGACCGCTGTCATCGTTAGCGGTATCTACGGTGACCTTGCTGATGGAGGCAATGGCCGAAAGAGCCTCGCCACGGAAACCTAGGCTTTGAAGTGAGAAAATGTCGTCAAAGCATGATATTTTTGAGGTGCTATAACGTTCAAACATCAAAGGAAGATCTGCTGGGGCTAAGCCAGAACCGTTATCTTGAATCTCTATGGAAAAAGCATAGCCGTTTACATAAATCCTTAATGAAATAGAGCTAGATCCGGCATCCAGAGCGTTATCCAAGAGTTCTCTTACCACGCAAGCTGGCCTAAGGATAATTTCACCAGCGGCAATCTGGTTTATCAGCAAGGGGGGTAATCGTTGGATTACTTTTTTTGTGGGTTTAGCATCTGATGCCATACTTGTTTTTTTTGCTATTATTGCGTTACTGCTTATTGAGTTGCTTGGTTTTGTTTTTGTACTTGCTTTTGTAAATAGGCTTCTAGAATTTCTAAAGCGGCAAGAGAGTCTATATCAACAAGAGATCTGCTTTTTTCCTGATTTTTTTTATTCAATTTCTTATGATATCGCTGAAAATAACGTTGCTTTGCCGACCAGCTGCTTAAGGTTTCATCGAAAAGCTGAATACTTTGCTTTGGAAAATATTTTTTTAATCTGGCGCGTAAAAGCTTTACTTTCTTTCGCATATTTACATGTGGCGTTT
>JAUXHF010000119.1 GCA_030621685.1 Spirochaetota bacterium | reverse complement strand
TTGCTGTGATGTTCTTGCTGTGATGTTCTTGCTGTGATATTCTTGCTGTGATGTTCTTGCTGTGATATTCTTGCTGTGATGTTCTTGCTGTGATGTTCTTGCTGTGATGTTCTTGCAGGTAATATTCTTGCTGTGATGTTCTTGCTGTGATATTATTCTTACTGTGATGTTCTTGCTGTGATATTATTCTTGCTGTGATGGAGTAGTCTGAATTTCAGCTACGATTTTTGTAATAACAGCCTAATATTTTCAGCGAAAGTGCTTTTTTTTGCAATTTGGCTAAAGCGGAAGCCACCGTTGCGTCTTCTGGGATGCCAATGAAGTCTATAAAAAAAAGGTAATCAAAGGCTTTTCGCTTAGATGGCCTTGATACTAAGTTGGTGAGGTTGATTTTTTTCTTGTATAAAATGTCAAGAATTTCATAAAGCGCCCCGGGTTTGTCTTTTATAGCAACAATCATGCTGGTAAGCATGTTGTCAGCTAGCTTCTGCTTATTCTGAATTTTAGAATTCTTTTGGACGGAAGAAGCTTGCTCTTCTTGCTCTTTGTTGGTAGCATAACTACCGCTACGAATGACGACAAATCTTGTTTTATTATTATGCTGATCTTCAATGTTTTTTCGGAGCAAATGAAGAGAAGGGTACTCTAAACGCATTTTCTCGGAGGCAATACAGGCTGTGTGCGCATGTTTGGAGCTTAGCTGGGCAGCCTTAGAACTAGATAAGGTTTCTTTCAGCTGTACTTTGGGCAGATGTGTGGCTAGCCAGTTGCTAGATTGCTGAAAAGGCTGGTAATGACTGTATAGGCTATGAATTTTCTTTAGGTCATTTTCTGGAGAGAGCAGGCAAAGCGATATCGGCAAATATATTTCTGAGACAATGGTAATATTGAAAGCAACCATAAGGTCAATGGTGGAACTCACCATACCTTCAATACTATTTTCTAAGGGCAAAATAGCCCAATCCTCATCACCGGAAGACAGCGAGCGGAAAATACTGTTGAAGTTGACGTAGGGGATTAAATCGACAGAGCTACCAAACTTCTCTAAGGCAGCAAGGTAACTAAATGAGCCTTGTGGGCCCAAATAGGCGATTTTCAGCCGGTCTTCGGCTGAACGACAAGAAGAGATAATCTCCTGAAAAATGCTTTTAAGAGATTGTTCAGGAAAAACCTTTTTTGTAACAGTCTTTTCAGCTTTATGTTGCAGAAGTTGCTTTCTTTTTAGTAAAAGTCTTTTAATAATGCTATGCTCTCTATCAGGCTTATAGATGCTTTTGTTTTCAAGCTGTTTAAGATTGCCTATTTCCAAAGAATATTGATGGCGAAGCAGTATTTTTTCTAAAATCTCAATATCTATGCTATCTATTTTTTGGCGTTCTTCTTGTATACGCTGATGAGCTGTTTTGGCTTTCATGTTGTGGTTTCTGTGTTTCTTTAAGTGAAGAGCAGTTTTCCTTGAATAAAAATTTAATGGTGCATGGCTTATATAACGGTTTTATAAGCCATCATTATAGAGTATAATCATAAAATATAATATTTTTACAAGCATCTGCAGGGGTTGCGGGGTTACAAATATCTGCAGGGGCTACGGTATTGTACTACAAATTTTTCCTAATAATTATATACTGTTTTGAAATGGCGATCTTGATATCCTCTTATAAATCCATTTAATTTAAAAAAAATGGTAATTGTTACATAGCACATGAAAGAAAATTTATTAGCGAAATTTGAAGACCACGTACTAAAGTTCAAAAAACCAGTTAGGACTTCTCGTGGAGTGCTAAGAGAGCGTACTGTTAGCTACCTTACGCTGCAAGATGAATTGGGCAATACGGTGTTTGGCGAGGCAGCAGCGCTTAAAGGCATAAGTTATGAGAAAAAAAAATTCTCTGATGCCGAGTATCTTAAGAAGAAAGACTGGATTGTTGAAAATATAAATTTGCCGAGTGAGGAAATGGATTTGGCCTTAATGGAATATCCATCGTTGCGTTTTGCCTATGAAAGTGCGATGCTGGCCTTGAAAACAGATATTTCGAAAGGAATGTTTCCGTCAGACTTTACGAGAAATCTTGATTTTTTAGAAATTAACGGTCTTTTATGGAGCAGCTCGCTGGGCAAGATGCGCGATCATGCCCAGCAGCTTATTGATGAAGGTTTCCATACCCTGAAGATGAAAGTGGGCGTTTCTGCGGAGAAAGAGGAATTTTTGTTTAGCTGGCTTCAGAAGCATCATCCGGGCATCACCCTCCGATTAGATGCTAACGGCGCCTTTTTGAACTATCCGATGGCCATTAAAAATTTGCATGCGCTGCAGCACTTTGATATTCACTCGATAGAGCAGCCCTTAGCGGTAGCCACGACTGCCGATGAGCTGAAAGAGCTTAAGCATCTTATTGCCGATAGCCCCATACCGGTGGCCTTAGATGAGCAGCTTGCCAATGGCTATTTTTCCGATACTAAAAAAGCAGACGTTTTAGAATACTTGAAACCTAAGTATCTTGTATTAAAACCCTCCATGCTAGGCGGCTTCGAAGAAACATTTTCTTGGATTAAATCGGCTCACGAGCGGGGCATTGCCTGGTGGATAACCTCTGCTTTAGAGAGCAATCATGGCTTAAGCATTATTAGCCAATGGACCTACATTATGATGCGCCATAATAAATTTAAAGAAACCGCCTTGTCTGTACAGGGGCTGGGAACTGGCGATCTTTTTGAAAGGAAGTATAATTTTGAAACGCCACTTTATAGGGAGCAGGCTAAACTTTTTTTTTGTATCTAGTATCAATGGGATGTCTAAGACATGTTTTCTCAAAAAACAGTTAAAAATTAAGAAATAAAGCGCCATATGCCGTTATTAGAAAGCTCCTTTGAAGTTTTTTTATCATATAATAAAATATATAAATAAACGTATAAGCCATGAGTTAAGGTATAAGTAAATTTTTGTATATAAAAAGGTGTATAAAAATTTATATTTATTTATAAAGATAAACAAAGAAACTGAAAGGGTAATCAATAGTTTGAAATAGCCTGAAATAGCTTGGGCATTTTTAGAATTTCAAAACTAATAGAGGATGTATGAGCTTGGAAAATAATAATGACACAGAGGAGATAGAAGTGAAAAATCTAGAGAAACCTGAACTTCTTGAATTAGATAAGCTTGAAAATATGGATATCTCTCTTAACTCAAATGAGCTTGATGATATATCGATAGATGCAAGCCTTGAAGACATTGCTGAAACAAAGCCTGCTGCGTCCCCCATGGAGCAGGCCTTGGAAAAAGAAGTTCTTAGTTTAGATGATGACTTATCGGGCGGAAATGTGGAAGATTCGGAGCCGTTAGAAAAGGCTTTTCAAGAAAATGATAGCGCTGCTGCTGTTATAACAACCGATGAAAAAACTGACGAGGCCAATCTTTTGCAGGAAGATATTGCTGCGATGGAAGAGCCAGGCGCAGAGAATCCCGCCGAAGAAACGTTACCCGAGCCAGCGGAGTCTTCGGCGCTGACAAAAAATACAGAAACATCGCCATCTCCCGCTTTTGAAGAAGATAGCTCCTTAGAGCTAGGAGAAAATATAGAGCAGGATATTTCCGAAGAAGCTAACGACTCCTCCATGCCTTTGGCAGGAGAAGGTATTGAAAAAAATATTTCTTCAAGCGTTATGGATTCCGCTGATGCAGAAGAATTAGAAGATCATGCTCCTCTATTTGAAAAAGATGAAGAAAAAGTTTATCTTTCCTCTAATGAGCTGGATAATATTTTGGGTTCTCTCAATAATAAGGCTAGCAAGAAAGATGGCAGTTTTCAGTTAGAGCATGTTTTGTTACATAGCAAGGCTTTTGTTTCGCTTTTCAAGCACCTTGATAAACTTCTTTCTAGCCTTCCGCAGGAGGGCATTGATGCTTTTGCGAAATCTGCTGATTTTGCTGTATATTCTAAAATTATCCAAGCATTAAACCAAGCCGAAGCCGCTGATGATGAACCCCATGCTTAGCATGCTGTTTTTAGGTTTTTAATTTATTTATTAGCTAAGTTTTTCTTGCTTAGGGAGCCGCCCATGTCTTTATACGAAAAAAGTAGAAATAGCCTGTTTCAAGAATTCTTGAAACAGAACTTAGGTCAGGCCTACGGGAATTTCAAAAAAGCCTACACACGCTCTTCTTTTGAAAAGGTTATCAACAACCAAGACAAAGACAAAGTGTATAGCATTTTATTTCCTATCTACTTTGCACATAAAGAACTTTTTTCTAACTTGTCTAGGAAAAAAAAATCTGTTACTATAGCTATCAAAGCAAAGAAAATTCTGCGTTTCTTGCCAATAACCGAGGTTTTTATATTTGGAATTGACATGAGTCGTAAAAAATTCAATATTCTTTACGGAGGGGCGGAGGCATCAGAAAAAACTAAGCTGAAAAGCAGTTTGATAATGAACTACAAGTTGCTAAGAGAACTGAATAAACGAGAAAGCATGCTCACGAAGCACCAAGCTTTGCTTGAGAAGTCTTTTTCAGCTATACTTAAGAAGCCGCTTAAAAACTACGCCTTTCAAAAGGTTAGCTATGCTAATAATCCCAGGCTGCTGATAGTTTATAAGTTGGAATTTTCTCTGTACAATTATAAAAATGTAGAAAAGATTATGGAAGGTTTTTTTGCAAAAATTTTTTATCAAGACTTATTTCCCGCAAGAAAAAAAGCCCTAAACACGGCAGACTTGCCCGAAGCTGCTGAATTTGAGCAAGGGGAGGAAGTTATCGTTCAGAAGCTTCTAACTCTGATAAAACCTAAACTTACCGAGAGCGATATTAAAGATTTCTTTTCCTCTTTAGCTATAAAAGGAGTTGTTTTCTTAGAGCGTTGTGCGAAAAAGATTGAAGAATCAATTTATTTCATCTCTGATGTGAAAGGCATTAATCTTGAAAAAGTTAATAATGATTTGTTCATCCATTACGAGCAGCTTAGCCAATTGCAAGCCGAGCATAAATTAGGGGATCATCTTTTTAGTGAGACCCATGAATTTATCCATACGAGGCTGTATCTTTATGACATGAGTTTGAATAAAAAGATGGTTATTGTATTTGAAAATGAGTATGCTTTCAAAGAAGTCAATAAAAATTCGGTAAAGATGAAAATTTTATATGAATCTATTGCTAGCTTATTTAGTGAAGATAAAGATGGAAAAACTATAGCTGATGAAGTTTAGTTTTTTGTTATTTCGCAGATAGAAATTGCTTTACTTTACAAGACCTTGATGATTCGAGATATTATTACTCTGGGAAATCCTATGTTGAGGATGAAGAGTAAGCCGATTTCTGTTGTTGACCAAGAAATTAGAATGCTGGCGCTAGACATGATAGAGACGATGTATTATGCCAACGGTATTGGCCTCTCCGCCGTGCAGGTGGGCGTTTTGAAACGGCTTTTTGTTTGTGAGATACCCGAGTATCATGACGCACCTTTCGTTCTGATCAATCCGGTTATCAAGCTATCTGCGGCAAAGAACGCTGCCTACAAGGAGGGCTGTCTTTCCATTCCGCATGTGCAGATTGAAATTGAAAGATCGAAGACTGTTGTGATAGAGTATCTTGATCTAGATGGCAAGCCGAGAACGCTAACAGAGTCTGAATTGCCAGCTATATGCCTCCAGCATGAAATTGATCATTTAGATGGGAAGCTGATTATCGATAAGCTTATATCCGAAGAGCAGCGCAACCAGCTTGTTTTGCAAATGCAAGATTTTGAGTACAGTAAGGCTTTAATTAATCTTGTACCGGTGGTAAAACGTTAGTATTTTCCCGAAAGAATTACAGTTTGTTTGTAGCGATGGCTGCCAATAAGAGACGGCAGTTTCTTTCTATAAGCGTGTAGACGGTTTCGAATCCGGCGGCGCCGTAGAAAGGATCGGGTACTTCTTCGCTGTCTTTTTGGGTATCTACTACTCGAAAAAGCATAATTTTGGCAGTAGATTTTTCACCGACCACTCTGTGGATGTCTTCAAGGTTTGATTGGTCCATGGCGAAGATGTAATCGAATTCGGTGGCAAAAGAGGCTTTAAAAGTTTGTGCTTTATGCCTAATGCTTAAGCCATGTTTTCCCGCTGTTTCTTGCATACGAGTATTGGCTGGCTGGCCTTCATGCCAGCTTCCCATCCCTGCTGAGTCAATATGGTAGGACTGGCTTAAGCCTTTATCGGCGATAAGCTTTTCCATAAAAGTATGGGCCATTGGCGAACGGCATATATTCCCCATACAGACGAAGAGTATTTTTTTTAGCTTATTCTCTTGTGTCATCAAAGGTTTCAATTTCTTAGTTTCTCGATGCTGGCGTTTTATTGAAGCTGGCGTTTTATTGATGCTGGCGTTTTATTGATGCTGGCGTTTTATTGATGCTGGCGTTT
>JAUXHF010000005.1 GCA_030621685.1 Spirochaetota bacterium | reverse complement strand
GCTTAACACGAGAGGTTTATTATAAATTTCTGGTGCTTAACACGAGAGGTTTATTATAAATTTCTGGCGCTTAACACGAGAGGTTTAGTATAAATTTCTGGCGCTTAACACGAGAGGTTTAGTATAAACTTGCAGTAATTGGAAATTAGAAATTATTTAAATTTTATTGAGGGATAGAGTATGCTTTTTATTAAAACTTCTGCCGCCGAAAAAAGAGAAATACTTCAAGAGAAGCTGAAAAGCGGGAAACTCTTGAGGTTCCCAGGAGCCTATTCGCCAATTGTGGCATGCATGATTGAGCGAATTGGCTTTGATGGCGTGTATATCTCTGGAGCGGTGATGGCCAACGATCTGGGCTATCCTGATATTGCCTTAGTAGGCCTTGAGCAGATAGCTATGCGTGCGCAGCAGATTGCCCGGGCTACAGAGCTTCCCGTTCTTGCCGATGCCGATACTGGCTTTGGTGAAGCCATGCATTTTGCGCGCACCGTGCAGATGATGGAAGAAGCAGGCGTTTCGGGAATTCATATTGAGGATCAAAAAAGCCCTAAGCGCTGTGGCCATCTGGATAACAAAGAGCTTATCTCTACCGATGAAATGCTGAAGAAAATAAAAGCGGGGCTAGCGGCACGCCGCGATAAGAATTTCCTTCTTGTTGTACGCTGCGATGCTCGCAGTGTTGAAGGCCTGGGCTCAGCTATAGAGCGCATGCAAGCCTATGCCGCCGCCGGCGCCGAAATGATCTTCCCCGAGGCCTTGCAAGATGAACAAGAATTTAAACAAGTTCGTGAGGCCCTAAACTTGCCCCTGCTGGCCAACATGACAGAGTTTGGTAAAACAAAATTGTTGGATAAAGATAGCCTAGAACGACTGGGTTTTAACCTTGTCATTTATCCGGTTACCACCCAGCGCTTGGCCTTGAAGAACGTTGAAGATGGCTTAGTAAGTTTGCTTGAGCATGGTACGCAAGTGCCTATCTTGAAAAAGATGCAGACACGGAAAGAACTCTATGAACTCATACAATATAAACGTTATGAGATCTTCGATAAGGACATCTATAATTTTAAGCTATAATTAAAATTTCATACTTGGAAAAAAATATATAAAGCATGTATTACGATACAGTTGAGGTAGTGTAATGAGCGATGAAGAAAAAGTAAGAAAAGGCCTTGTAGGTGTGATAGCCGATGAAAGCCGTGTATCGAGTGTTATGCAGGCGAGCAACACCTTAACCTATCGTGGCTACAGTGTGGGAGACTTATGTGATAACACCTCGTTTGAAGAGGTGGCCTATTTACTGCTGCATGGAGAGCTGCCTACAAGACTAGAGCTAGAAAAATTTTCTTCGGCAGAGCGTGAGAATCGCAATATAGACCCGGGGCTATGGAAGGCTATGCAAAGCTTTCCGATGGATAGCCATCCTATGGACGCCCTTAGAAGTTTTATAAGCCTGTATGCCATGTATGATACCGATGCCCATCTATCTCAGTTAGATAAGGCTTCTTATATTAAGAAAACAATAAAGCTTTTGGCTACGGTGCCTATGTTCATAGCTTGGGATAGACGTAGGCGAGTAGGGCTGCCCTTTGTTCAGCCAAAACAGAGTTTTGGGATAAGCGAAAACTTTTACAACATGTGTTTTGCTGAAGTTCCTAAACAAGAGACCATGAAGGCCTTTGATGTTTCGCTGATCCTCTATGCCGAGCATAGTTTTAATGCTTCTACGTTTACGGCGCGTGTGGTGACAAGCACCTTAAGTGATTATTATTCGGCGATAACGGCTGCTGTGGGGGCATTAAAGGGTCCTTTGCACGGAGGCGCCAACGAAGCTGTTATGCAGATGTTTGATGAAATTGGTAGCCCAGAGAAAAGTGAAGCATGGACTATGGATGCGCTGCTTCAAAAAAAGAAGATTATGGGTTTCGGCCATCGCGTATACAAAAATGGCGACTCGCGCGTAGCTACTATGCAGAAATACTTTTTTAAGCTAGCTGAGCTAAAAGGCGATACTCGCTACCGTTCTTTTTATGAAAACGTGGCTAAGGTCATGCTACGAGAGAAGAATATTCATCCTAACTTAGATTACCCATCGGCGCCGGTGTATCGGCTGATAGGCTTTGAAACGTTTTTCTTTACGCCAATTTTCGTGATGAGCCGAATAGCGGGCTGGTCGGCTCATATTCTTGAACAAGCTGAAGACAATAGGCTTATTCGTCCCATATGCAAATACAGCGGTGCTAAGGAAAGATCTGTTCCTAGGATGGATGCTCGCTAGCTGAAATTTTTGTTTTGCGATTCATAAATTTATAGCTTTCCAAATGCTTTTGCTGGGCTTTAGACAAACATCTTTAAAATTTGTGAGGCAAGCTCATCGATAGCTTTGTCCATGTACTCTTTATTTGTAATTTCTTTTTTTATTTTTTCAATTTTCTTGTAGTCGATAACAACGGCTATTTTCATATTCAAATCCTTTTGTGTATGTTGTTGTTTTTACTTCCATGTAAAAACTCGATGTGTTTTTTTCTATTTTCTACATAACTACTCCTAGCTGTTTAAGATATTTTTATTTGATTTCGCTTTGTTCATAGAAAGCGTTTTGTAGGTGGATAAGGGTTTCACTTTCTGCTGAGTTTTTTGTTTCTTTGTTCTTTTGTTTTCTATGGAAAAGTAAGCAATCGTATCGTGCCTGCTTTTCTTGATGCTGGGGGTTTTCTTGTAGAAAGCCTTTGGCACATGCAATAATGTTTTTTTTCTTTAGCTCTGAAAGACTGGCTTCAATAGGGAAAGCTTCTTCCATAGCTTTTGTTTGCTTGCGATATTTCACTTCGCAAAAAACAAGTTCGGCAGTAGTTGTTTCTGCGATAATATCTATTTCTCCTCTAAGAAAACGGTAGTTTCTTGCCAAAATTCTATAGCCTAGTTTTTGAAGATAGGCGGCGGCTTTTGTTTCGAAAATATATCCTAGTTGCTTTGTAGAAGGCCTTGGCTTCTTCATTTTTTGTTTTTTACTCGGGCTAGTATAGAGTACATTAAATTCTTCGGTAAATACTGTTGATAATGTTTTTTCGAAGTTTCTCGTCATCTATGAGTCCACTTACTTGTATATTTTCTTCAATAAGATTGACGGTTTCTGTTTCACGTAACAGGCTTCTGTTAGCGTTCGAGACAACTTCTACAAGCGGCTTTAGGGGATCTCGCCTATTGGGTTTTATGCTAACAGCATAACGGTTATTTTCTAAAAGAAGAATTTCTCCGGGGGGGAAGAATGACATGACAGAGATAAAGGCTTTTAGAACTTCAGAGTCGTATCTATTTTTATGGCGTAATAAAAATATTAAGCCATTTGCTAATCGAAGTGGCGGAAAGCAGTTTTGAAGAAAGCTTGAGGTGACGTAGACATATTCATGAGCCACTGTTACTATTTTAGAAATAAGTTTTATTTTTTCACCAGAAATTTTGTTTAATCCACTGCCATCAAGATACTCGTGATGTGTTAGGATATAATACAAATAGTCTCGGGGAATGTTTTCAATTTCCTTAGCGATATTTAGGCCATACTGTATGTGGAAATTTAAAAAATCAAAATTCTCTCTTGATATTTTTTTTTCTTTATCTTTTCTTAAAAAGGACTCTTCAGAGCGGCGTAAAAAGCCTAGGTCGATTAGTATTGAAATGTAGAAGCATTTTCTTATTTCACTTTTAGCTAGGTTAAGCCGCATAGCTATGAAGACACTATAGAAGGCGGTAAGAATAGCTACTTGTTCGTAATTTTTTCCTTTAATTTTTGTATGAATATAAAAAACTATGTAGTTTGTGGGCGTGTCAAAAATTTCATAGATTTTCAAAAAGTGTTCGTCAAAATTCGGGAAAACGATCTTATGTTCTTCGCTTATCGAATTATAAAAATGCTCAAGATCTTTGGTGAAATTTCTCAGCACTTTCTTATACTCACTGTAATTTTCTATAAAAGCATGAATAAATTTCCTCTCACTTTCAAGATAATCGCTAAGCTGTATTGTTTCAATTTTCCATTTTTCTAAGAGGGCTATCTCATCAGTGTGCAAGCTCATACCTTGAGTGCAAAGAAGGTTGCCTTCGCCTACAAAGGCGTTCAAAGAAAACTCTTCAGAGTCTTTTATTTCTTTGACTTTTTTTAACTGAGAGCTCATAAGCTAGGGCTAGTATGCTGAAGGCCTGCTGCGGCTGTAAGCTGTATGTTGGGAAATTTTGGGAAATTTAAAACATGTTTGGTGTTATAAAATTTATGAGCTGAAATTATCTGCCAACCTTTTTTTTCTAAGAGGTTTAATAACAAAGGCCCCAGCAAATTCATGGTGATATGCATAGTATCATCAGTGCTTACCTGCGTGCTGACAATAGCAAAATCTGCGTCAAAGCTATACTTATCGCGTTCATTACTTTCTAGAGAATAGTCTTGCATGAGCATGCTTGGTTGTACTAAAAAAAAACCTAAACTGCTTAGGTTTATGGATTGGAGTCCGTAGAAAAAAGTATTTGCTTTTAACGGAAAGAGTAAGAAATGTTTATAGCTTTCGAAATTGAAAAGGCCTCTTTCAAAATGAAAAATATCTTCTTTTGTATAGCTAAGCATTCCGAATTTTTCAGTGCTTAGTTTCTTTAAATTTTTTTGATGTTTGCGTTCTAAGTTCATAACTATAAGGTATAAAGAATGTGAGAGTGAAGGTGAGCGTGAGGTAAAAAGTGGAAAACAAAAATTGAAATTATATTTGATCCTTTGTTTATAGAAGTGCTTTTTGAAAATAATAAGAGTAATGCTTTAAGTTTAAGTTTAAGTTTAAAGAAGATAGAGCATGTTAAGGTTATAGGGCAGAGTTTATAGATAATCTAATAGGCTAGGAGGCAAAAGCCTTGCCGCCGTTCTTAGGGCAATGGTATGCAAGTATTGAAAGTTGTTGAAGTGAATAGAGGCTTCGGCAATATCGGCATCTTCAGCCTTAGAGCGCCGCTGTGTGATATGCACTTTCTCGGTGAGTATATCTTGTTTCACAGTTTTCATTCTAGATTGCACAGCCGAGAGCTTTGCTTGGTTTTGAAGAATGTTGGAGAGAGATTGGCTAATATCGCTAAGACTGCGTCCGCTTAGTTGCTTCGTATCGTTATCGACCATGGCATTGCGCACGCGGATAAGCACATCGAAGAGCGAGTTACTATTACTGAGTACGTTCGTGTTGGTATTTTGATAAGGCAAGTTTCCGGCGCTTCCTTCTTTTAGTAGGCCTAAGCTACGTAGCAAGGTGCCGCCTTCTATATCTTCTAAGGCTGGCAAGTGAGCAAAATTAGTTTGAATACCCATTCCGCGGCTACCAGAAGAAAGCTCTTGGGCGAAGGCGGTGACGCTGGGGACGGCGCTGTTAATTTTATCGATAATGATATCAAGATTATCACCGGCAGCTATAGCTACTTCATAGCCATCAAGGCGGATTTTCTGATTTTCTTGGCTTATGAAATTCCGGCTATCGGCTCGGCTGATAATGGTTTGATTACTTCCCCAAAAAATTTGCGCTCCATTGCGCAGGACTTCAACCTCGGAATTCCTATCGATATTGCCGTTAAGGTTTTTCCAATCGCCTTGATATTCTACGCTACCGGCAACGTTTTTCCCCAGCTTAGCATCAAAATCCTCTAACAAGCGAAAGGGTTTTACTTCTGTTTTAGAGCCACTAAAGATATAGCCATCTTCAAAAGAACTATTGGCCAAGGCTACACTTTCTCTTAGTAATTGTTCTATTTCTACGGCTACATTAAGTCTATCTTCATTTTGCCAAACACCGTTGGCTACTTTTATGGTTAGCTCTCTTGCTCGGCGAACTATATCTGTGATGGATGAAATTTTGTCGTGGGCTATATTGGTATGGCTTTCAAGCTGGTTAATATTTTTTTCGTAACGAGTAATTTGATTCAACCGAATTCGAGAATATAATGTGGTTATGGTATCAAGCGGATTTTCACTGGCATGTTGAAAGCTCTTTCCCGTCATCAATTTTGTTTGTTCTCTTAACATAGATACTTTATTTTTGTCTATGTTGTAAATGTTGCTATTTTTTATATGAAGGTTTGATATTCTCATAGTGTCTACTGTATTTTTCTTGGGCTCTGCTGTTATAAGTATAGTTTTAAAAGATGTTTATAAAATTGCCCCAAAGTTTTCTAACTTACCATTCTAAGCAGAGTATCTAAAAGCTCATCCATGACCTTAACTATTTGGGCGCCGGCTCGGTAGCCCTGCTGATAAGATATCATGTTGCTCATTTCCTCATCAATGTTTACTCCAGAAATAGATTGGCGTATAGCAAGGAGGTTGTTAAGGCCAGCTTCAAATTTTTCTACTTCTAAATTAATGCTTTCGATGGCTGCGGCTAAGGAGGCTACGGTATTAATAGAATACTCGTTAAGCGTAGCTTTGGTATCATAAAAACTTCTATTATAACGAAGCGCTGAGATTTCTTGAGCTATCTGGCCATCGCCTTGGCCGAAGGCTAATTTAGTTTGGTCAGCATTGGGAATATACTCTGTGCCACCCTTGGCGGCTATGCGGTTGCTATCAGAGATAATATTTTTTTCAACATCAATCCAAGCCGATGCATGTACCTGCGGTGATCTTTCAAACTCGGCTCCGGGAAACAAGCGTAGCGGAGTAGCTGCATCCTGGCTGTTATAGCTTATGTTAGGGGCTTCTAAAATTCCGGCGATACCAACAAGAAATTCTCCGCTATCCTCAAGATAAGGCAAGGCAAAAGAATAACTATCTGTATCGGTGCGGCTTTTAATAGATAGTTTTCCAGCAACGTTAATATAGGCATTTACGGAATCTTCGCTTAAGTTTATTCTATCGAGGATATCTTTAATTTTGTCATCGGCGCGATACACTACGTTTTGTGTGCTAAAGCCGTTTTCGGTTTTGCGCCGTAGGGTTATAACGCCCTCTGTTCCTACTATGGCTTCAGCCTCTATTTTGTTAGCGCCAGATAGCCGAAAGAGAAGCCGGCTATCTGGGCTGCCGTCTCTGGTAATGTCAAATCTACCAAGCGAGTCGCTGCCAGGGTAGTAGCTTCGAAAAAAATTCCCTGCTTCCCGACCATAGAAGTTGAATCCGAGGCGATGTACTTCGTTGACATTATAGCTAAGGTTTACAGCTATCGTATCGAGCTGTGTAATAGCCTTGGGCAGATGAACATCGCGCATGTTTAAATCTGCTAATAAGCTACCTTTATCGCTGTCAAAATTTTCGCCTGTTTGCTGCCAGCGTATGCTATACATGCCATCGTTTTGGCCGTCATCTATTGTTTCTAAAAAGTTTGCCTTACTGCCTTGCACAAGAATGTTACCTTTTACAAAGACCATCAGCTCGTCATTATCTTTGAAGCTAATTTTCACGCTTGTTATTTCGCTTAACTGTTCAATGAATTTATCGCGGGTATCCAGAAGGTCATTGGGATTGTCACCTGCAGCTTTGCTAGCTTCTATGCGATAGTTAAGTTTGGAAATGTTGGTTGCTAAGGCGTTAATCAGCGAGGTGTGTAATTGTACTTTTTCATTGAATTCACTACGAAGGTCGTTGAAGCGAACAAATTTGCTACGAATATCTTGGGTTAAAAGCAGGCTAGATTGCAGGAGCTCTTCGCGTACAGCAGGCTCATCGGGGCGAAGCGAGAGTTCTTGCCAGCTTGCCCAAAAGGCATCTAAGTTATTTTGAAAATTTGTTTCGCCTAGGGCATTGTGGATGCTTTCAATATCACGGAGGTTCTTCTGCTCTCCTTTCCAAAAAGCAAGCTCACCTTTTTCAGTAACTATTCGTGTATCTAAGTGGATATCGCGCTCACGGCGAACACTGCTTATTTCACTTCCCTGCCCCAGCTGGCCGGCTTGATTTACGCGGCTGATGTCTGGTTTATATAACGGATCTATTGTTGAAAATATAACACGCTGTCGTGAATAGCCCTCTTGGCTGCTATTGGCAAGGTTATGTGATATTACATTAAGCCCTTTTCTATGAGCGATAAGAGAGCGTTTTCCAATTTCTAGTCCTGAAAACGTAGATTCCATTTTTCTTCCTAAGTAAGCAGCCTTTGTGCTGGTATATGTTTTTGTATTTGTTTGCCATCTGGGCCATATTCCCCGGTAGCACCCAAGAAAAAATTTGAGAGTTTTTTTATATCATAGAGCAGCTTGTCGCTATTCTCTAACATTCCGCTAAGTTTAAGCAAGTGAACTTTAAGGGCTTGCTTGCTTGCTTTGCCGGCAAAGTTAGCGGCAGTTACGCTGGCCAATCTAGATTTTAGTTTTAGACTGATGGCTTGCTGTTGGCTATGGATATGCAGAATTTTTCTTGCCCGCTGTTTTATGTCTTTTTTGATGAGCAAATCTTGTTTGTTAGCTTCTAAACGTTGTAGTTTTTTTAAACACGCCATGGCATAGATAGGTAGAGCGAAATTGTTTGTAAGCTCCATGGCATGCGCATGCGGCTCATGTCTTTCTTCTGTGAGTAATGAATATTTTTTTTCAAAGTTTTCTTTTTCTTTCATAGCGACCATCATAAAAATTTTACTGGCTTTGTTGGTTGTGAAATTTTTGCTTTCTTTGCTTAGTTTCTTTCTTTGCTTAGTCTTATACACGGATGATTTTCAAGATGGTAAAGCAAGATAAGGAAGTAAGGCAATCTTAGCTTTTTTAAAAAATTTGCTTAATTTTAAGAGTTTAAGGAGTTTTTATTAAGCTGAATTTGCTTGAATTTTGCTCTTAAAGTTGAATTTTAACGAATTTTTTTAAAAATTCCAGCTTTCTATTTTTAGAGCTATGCTAGCTGCTTGCTCTTAAACTAGGCTTTTTTATAATCAAGAATTTTTTTTTGCAGTTAAGAAGTTTAATAGTAAGCTTGCATGGCTGATGGAATATTTTCCTTGAACAGCAGCGCGTTCTTGGCATCAGTTTTTTTAGAGAGTTAAGAGAGTTAAGAGAGTTAAGAGAGAGATAGGGGTTAAGGTGAAGGATAATCAAATTCAGAGTATTAAAGCAAAGCAGGCTCAACTTTATAGAGAATTTCAGGCTAAATTTCAGGTTAAATTTACTAGGGATAAGCAAACTAGGCCTTTGGAAATTTCGGCCGAGCAGAAAAGGCTATTGGCATGGCTTCAAAATGAAGAAGCCATGTGTAGTTTATATCTGCCGCTGGCGTTACATATTTTTGAGCGATTTCAAGAGCATATAAAAGCCCCACAGGCTGCTGGTTGTTTTATGATAGGAATAAGTGGTTGTCAGGGTAGTGGAAAAACCACGACAGTGAGTATTGTGAAATTTCTCTTAGAAAAATTCTTCGGAGTGGATTTCTGGCCAAACTGCGGATTAACTGTACTTACGGCCTCAATAGATGATTTTTATTTGCCTAAGGCAGAACGAAATAGGTTGGGCAGAGCAGTACATCCGTTATTGAAAACGAGGGGCGTGCCGGGTACGCATGATACGGAAAAACTGCTAGCAACTTTTAAGAAGCTAAGAGATAAGAAGCAGGGGCAACTTCATTTGCCAATTTTTGATAAAGGCCTAGATGAGCGTCTGGCTAGCAAGCGAACAGTGGAGCTTCCTTATGACATTTTTCTTTTTGAAGGCTGGTGTGTTGCCGCTAAGGCAAGCTCTATAGAAGATTTGGACAGCCCTATAAATGCGCTTGAACGGAACTTCGATAGCTTGAAAATTTGGCGCAACTACATCAATACTCGCTTAGAAAAAGAATACTATGAGCTTTTTAAACAGCTGGACTATCTTGTAGCTTTTGTTATTGATGATTTTTCTTGGGTGTACCAGTGGCGGAGGCAACAAGAAGAGTCTCTGCCTTTAGAAAGGCAGATGGATGCTTTAAGTTTATCTACTTTTATGGCTCATTTTGAAAGGCTGACGCGGCAACTTTTGCAGACTTTGCCGATGGATGCTGATTTACTTATCTCTTTGAATAAAGATAGAACGGTTAAACAGCTGAAAGCTGGGAGACAGCAGCAAAGATAACTTTGAAGAAAACATGCTTTGTTGTTTTATAGAGCTTATGAATTTCGGACCTTGCGCTAAGCTGGGCTTGCTTTCTTTGAATACAGATAGAACGGTTAAACAGCTGAAAGCTGGGACAGAGCAGTAAAGATTACTTTGAAGAAAACATGCTTTGTTGTTTTACGGAGCTTAGGAATTTCGGACCTTGCGTTAAGCTGGCTGGGCTTGCTTTCTAAAACTTATTTAAAATATGAAATCATTTTTTCAATGCCAATGGCAAGAAAACTAGCACCAGCTAAATAGCCAGCTATGCCTAAGCCTAGGCTAGGAAAGAAAATAAGTGCAAGGGCAAGCAAGGTAATAGAAACAGTGGCGACTTTCTGTAAGCTATGAAGTGATGAAAATGAGCTGAAATTTGAAATCTGCAAGACAATGATAACTAAGGCGGCGAAGATGAAAATAGCTCGAGAGAAAAAGAAAGGCAGGCTAATAAACAGGATGCCAAAGCCAAGCATGCCTATGCCTAAGATTAACATAAAACGGCTACGTCTTCCGGCTTCTCCTCTATAGTAAAGGAAGAGCATGGCACTGCCGCCTAAGAGAATAAAAAAACTTAGGATTCGAATGAAAAGCAGACCTGTGGCTATCGGGGCTATAAGAAACCATACCCCGATGACAATGGAAGCAAGAGCTATTACAGTTTCGGTTACAGATTTACTTTGAATTTTTAATACATTAAAAACATCTTTTTTCATACTTTAAGGACCTCTTTTATATGATGGGCATAATTTTTGTAGAATTTTGCCATTTTGAATTTACTGTTTAGCGTACTTTATTGAAAAGAATTTGTTCAAGCTCATCGGCTAATGATTGCAGCAAGCTGTAATTCGCATCTACATTTTTATAGATAAACAATTTACCACAGCCTAAGGCTTTAAGTTTTTTTTCGATAAGTATTCTTTTTTCTTGTTGCGGGAGAGCGGCTTTAATACGTTTTTCCATTTCGGCATCGTTCATTTCTTTGCCTATTGCAATATTTCGATTACGGAAATATTGTCTTTGAAGTTCTTCATTGTTTTCTACACAAACAACTAGGCCAACGCTTTCATAAAGCATATTGTATTCGGCAGCTTGAGAAGCATCTAAGAAGAAAGTACCACTTTTTCCTAATAGCTCTCGGCGATAGGCCTTTAGAATATAAGGAGAAAAATTCTTCTCTAGAAACAAAAGATCTTTTCTAATATCGGCTAAAGGCTGGTTAAACGTTTGCTTACTTATTTTTTTTTTTGAAATTTCGTTAGCATCTAATACCTGCGGGCCAAAGTGTTGTAAGATTTTTTCGCGTAACATGCCAAAATATCCAGCATTCATAGATTTGTAAATTTCATTTACAATGTCATCAAAACGCACTACATAAGCCTCTCTTTCTTTTCTGTTAAAAAGTTCTTTTAGTTTTTGGGCTACGCTGGTTTTTCCAGTAGCAATGCTGCCGGTTATGATAATTTTTTGTTGGTTGAAGAGTTTTTTATCGATGGCTTGTTTGATGTTGGGAGGGACGTAAGAAGACAAATCGCCGTGATGCTGGGCTATCGAGCGAGCGATACTAGAAGATATGCCACGTTTATTTTCATCACTGATAAGATAGATAATGTTAAGTTTTTCATCGATGTTTGTAAGCTGCTCTCGCCAGCCTTTTTCTAAAAGTTTTTCGTAGATCAAGTCTTCATTTTTACGGATACCGCGAATTATGCTAAAGATGTCCTCTCGAAGAATAAGGTCACTAAGAAGGCCATCAAAATAAAGGACACGTATTTTTTTTAGGGCTGGCTTAGCAAGGCTTTTCGTTTCTTGCCAAAACCGCTTAAGCGGGCTATACGAGGCAATGGCTTCTTCTACAAGTTGCTTGCGTTTTTGTACCGAGAAAAATTGTTTCTTATTCGTATTTTGCAAGAGGGCAACAATAAGTTCTTTGTCGCAGAGCCTGAAAGCTTTTTCAATAATGTTTAAATGACCGTAAGTAAAGGGGTCTGCAGTTAGCGGGAAAATAGCACGTTGCATAAAAAGTAATACGAGTTGTCAGTTTGTGAAATAAGCCCTAAAGTAACTGTATGAAATTGTATCTTGAAAAAGATACTTTTATAAAAAATAAATAGCTTTTTTCAAGCCTAGCTACTTTATTCTAGCAAAGCTATCTTGCTTGAGTTTTTATTAAAGAAATTTAAGAAAAATTTAATAGCTGAAAGCCATATTTATCTAAAAGCTCCCAATTCTTTCTTTTTCTACGAAGGAGACATAAACTTTGAACATAAGGCAGCCAGAAGGAATGTAAATTTTTGCTAACATGTGAATTTATTTCAGTTTTAAGTTTTGGGGCAGGCGGTTTTTCTAGCATCAGAAAAGAAAAAGCGGCTTGCTTGGTATTTTCTTTTATTTCTCTTAATTGCTTAGAGCGTAACGGAGTGAAATAAGGGCTAGGAGCCACTAAGCTTTGGCTAAAAAGACTAAGGCTGCTTTCCGGCTCAAAAAGCTGAAAGCAAGTTTTTTCATCGAGAAAAAGCTGTATGTTTTTTTGAAAGCGACGATAGCGTGCTATTGACGCGCTATCTGTTTCAGTTTGAATACGAAAGCCCACCGTTTTGGCAAAGCAAAGAGAAAATCCTTGCCAGCGTAATTGTATGCTAAAGCGTACGAGGCTGCCGGCTGCTAATCCGCCAGCTTGCGATGCTACGTGCTTGCCTGAATCCTCATTGGGATAAAAGTTTACATGCACCGTACTCTCTGCTAAGCCATATGTTTTCAAATCTAAATAATGGCGAATTTCTTGTTCAATCTCTACCTTTTTTATATCGTAGCGTAGCAGGCGATAGGCGTAAATAGCTGCCATCTCGGCTAAGCTATAAACTTCTTCTATGGCGCTACACTCGGCATCGGCTAGGGCCTCGCTAAAAGCAGCATATTTTATGATAGGTTTTTTTTTGGATGCTGTGCTAAAGTTCGCGCTTGCGCTTGTAAGTGATTTTTCTAGCTGTGCTTTCTCTGGCTGTGATTTTTCTAGCTGTGCTAAGCTAGCCGGCGATGCTTGCCTAAGAAGAGAGAGGAAATCAAAAAAGAGAGCCTGTTGCCATGTCTGCATGGGAGCGCTTGAGCTTGAGCTTGAGCTTGAGCTTTGTGGAAGCCAATTAATGTCTAGAGAATTCTCTTTGAAAAGAGTTTTAATTTCTTCAGCTGCTAAGGCAAGGTTGTAATAAATATTTATTTGCTTTTCTTCTAGGGGGAAAAACCCTTGTCCTTGGAGTTTTTTTTGTAGCGAGGCCAGTGATAGAGCGACCTGCAAATGCGGATCATTATGAGTAACTTGCGCTGGCAAATTTTGCTGAATATTTTTTTCAATCTCAGTTTCATCCAAACTCAAGGTGCTTTGATTTTTGTTATTGGCCAGCCCTGAAAGCTGGGCATGCAAGGGCAGATCTGTAGCATAGACTAATGATTTTGGGAGAAACAAAATTTTTGCTTGCCTAGCATGTTGCTTCTGGGTATCCTCTAAAACGAGTAGAATACCTTTGGCTAAATGGAAATCGTGGAGGTAGCGATAGACTTGCTGGCTGCTACAAAGGCAGTAGATGTTTTTAGCCAAGACTTAAGCGGGCAGGGTTTCAAGACGAATGAAATATTCGAGGGCAGCGTGGTAGCCGTAATCGCCTAAGCCGACAATGCTTCCTATGGCTTTATCGCTGAAGTAAGAGTTTTTCCTGAAGGCTTCTCTGCTATACACGTTCGAGATGTGAACTTCTATAAAAGGAGCTGCTATGCTTAACAGAGCATCACGGATGGCTATGGAGCTATGGGTGAAAGCTGCTGCATTAATAATAATGCCTTTAAGCGCTGCCAAAGAATTGAGGCTATGGATAAACTCTACTAGCTTACCTTCAAAATTACTCTGAAAGAAAAGCAGCTCAACCTGATGTTTTTTTGCCCTCGTTTCCAATTCTTCGTTAATTTGTTTAAGGGTTTTTACTCCGTAAAAACCCTGTTCCCGTGTACCTAACATGTTAAGGTTGGGCCCGTTGATAAATGCAATTTTCATGATAGCTGTTTTTGTAAATTCTGCCCCTTAGCTTCCCTAGCTTTATTATTTATATTTTAATAAATTAATTATACTCTATACCTTTATGCTGCTATGTGAAATAGTTAATAGATAACTTTAATAAGTTTATGGAATTAAAATTGGCAAGGATTTTTAAGAATCGGCGGCGCTTTGTTTTGCTAAGGAAGATGGGCCATGACATGAAGACCATGCTGGCTACAAAGTTTTTTATATTCTGGTAAATGAAGTACGGAAAGAAGCGATTTTTCGTTGAAGCGGCAAGAGTTTTGCATCTCTAAGAAAAGTTTTTGTTTAGTTTGCAGTGCTTTTTGCCATGGATCTTTTAAAGTAAAACTTTCTACATGGCTACTTTCCTTAGTGAAATTCTCCAAAGAAAAATCTGATGTTTCGAAAATAGTTTTCTGCATAGCCGCGCTTATGAAATTTTTCACAAGCGTGTTGTTAGTTAGCCTAGCCTCAAGCGACTCAAGTTCGGCTAATAATTTCTTGTTTGCCTTGTTGAAGCTATGCATGCCTTGGTTCTTGCTGCGCTGTATAATTTTACTTAGCAAAGATAAGCTCTTTGCAACAAGATTTTGATAAAGACGAAGATCTTTAATAAGCTGAACCATGGCTTTGTGAAAAATACTTAGCCGCTGATTGAAACTTGGCGAAAGCTCTGCTTGCTGTAAGGCATATGCAGAGGCTTTCTCGTCTAGCTGGCTACGAAAGACTGAACGAAGAAAGGGTCTATCAATTTCCTTAATAAAGTCTTGAAAGGTTTTATAAGGGATGCCAGACATGGGCAGGCCCGTAGCAGAGGCGTTAGAGAGTTTTTTCTGAGTAGCAGAAGGTATCAGCGTTGGAGTTTTGGGATTTTCTGCTAAAAGCGCCTGCTCTTCAAACCACTCTCGATACAAGAGCATGGCCGCATCAGTAAACACAAGCTCTCCTTGTTGGTTCTTGTGATATTGAAGGTCATCTTTAGCGTAGAGCGGCATTATCAAACTATCATAGGGATTAAGTTTGTTACAGCGAGAAAACCAGCGTTCTTCATGTAAGCTGCCTTTTGCATGGTAACTATGGAGGCTGTAACTGAGGTCAACCCCCAGCAAACAGATGGAAGAAAATTCCATACATAACGCAAGCTTAAAGCAAACAGTAGCTACAGAGCCGCCAACTTCAATAGAACCCTTTGAGCCAAAAATGCTACTGAGAAATTGATAGTAAGGATAAAAGCCATCGAACATGAAAGTATGTTTGAATCCGCGCATGCCGGCAGGCGAAATAGAAGCCTCGGCGAGCAATGAAGTAGCCAATTTATCTTGAGCAGAAAGCGATTCAAGATACATGGCATTTATTTTTTGTGGATCTATAGAGACGACAAAGTCAGCGCTAATGCCATGCTGGCATAACATCCCGTAAGCGGTGTCGCTGGCGATAATGGCCACCTTCGACTGCTGGGCTTGTAGCCGTTTAATATCATGGTCTAACGATGGCCCAGCGCCTACGATGACAAGCGGCATGCCTCTGCCTAGGCCCCGAAGATCTTGGAAGGGCCTGGCCTTCATGATGGCTGTACTGTTGTAGCAAAGGTTTTTTAACCAGAGTTTCTCAAACCTTGAAAAGGTGAAGCGATTAACAGCTTTTTGAGTTTGATGACGAATGACTTCACTTCGCAGCCATGTAAAAAATTTCTGATGAAGCCTTGTTTCTCTACGGTTTTCGAGGAAAAGAATTCGTTTGCTAGAATAGCGTTTTAAGAGAAATTCAAGCCATGTTGCAGGGGGCTTAAGGCTTGCCTGGCTTAAGCCGTAGAGCGCCGTAGTTTTTGCTGAATATTCTTTGTTATTTAATTTGCTAGGATTTGATTCGCTAGGATCTACAATAAGCTCTCGCTCTATGGCAAAAGACGATGTTTGAAGAAGCTGCAAGGATAGCCTAAGGAGGCTGCTATCCTTAGCCATAACCATAATAGGAAGCGCGGGGTAGCTACGGGCTGCAAGGCTGACTAAGGCAAGGTTGGCCGCGCCTAAGATGATAACCATTGAAGCTGGAGTATCTTCAGTTTCTTGCAGCGCCTTGGTGTCTTTTAGAATACGGCTGGCTTCTTTTTCTGGTGAGTATCGGCTACTTAAGAAAATTTTGCTTTCTTGCTCTTTCGAAGAAAGGTATAGGCTAGGATACGAACAAGCAGAATCTAAGGCGGCTTGAAAATGGTAGCGGCTTTGTTTTTTCTCCATATCTGCTATGGCTATAGTTTGCAGGTGATGGCTGGAAGAAGCGAGGCGGGGTTCATTCATCAAAGAGTAAATAGATGGTGGTGTTCTTGCTTATGGGCTGCCCGGCTTGGGGATATTGATTGCTTACGAAACCACTGCCTTGAATGTTATGGCTTAGCTTTATATTTTTTTGGAGAAGGCTATGGCGAAGTCCATCAATAACCTGCAGCGCCTTTCTTAGAGAGAGCGTGTTTAAGTTGGGCATAGTATCTAGCGCCGAAAAGTAGATGGTTTTGTTTTTTCTAGCAAGCAAGGAAGCGTTTTCAAGGCTCGTGCTATATTCTTTTTGGGCATCAGAAGAGCCATTTGTAAAAAGTTCTTCGGGGCTAGCCGGATGAGCATGGCTAGCTATAAGTATTTTTTTTTCTCGCTCGTTATTAATATAAAAGGTTTTGACTATCTGATCAAGCGTTTCGGCAAAAAGGCTTGCAGCTGCTCCGCCGCCATGGTAAGATTTTTTAGGATCATGGAGCAGCACCAGTACACTGAACTTGGGATTAGCCGCAGGATAGCCAGCTGCAAAAATAGAGTTATAGCGATTAATATGATAGCCACCTTTTTTTCTATCGACAATTTGGCTGGTGCCTGTTTTCCCAAAAATTTCTTTGTAGCCAGCCTGCATCGCTACCTTGCCGGTGCCTTCGGGTAAAACAACTAGCTGCAAGAGATCTATTAGTGCTTTGGATGTCTCTTCTTTTATAAGACGCTTTCTCGTTTTGCTTGTTTTTCCTAGAGCAAAGCTAGAAATGTTGCCGCTAAACCCCAGCCCTGTATTGAGCGGCTTTGTGGTATAGCCTTGTGATGCATTTTGGCGTTTGCTAAGTTTGCCATTCTTGTAAGTTTCTATGTACTCTACTATTCGTGGCGAGAGCATGACGCCGCCGTTTATTAAGCTACTAAAGGTATTAATCAGTTTCATAGGCGTAAGGGCTAGCCCCTGACCTAGAGGCAAGGTGGCCTTGGTGCGCAATCCCCAGTTTTTTATTTTAGGAATAATATTTTTAGATTCAGCTGGAAGATCAATGCCGGTTCTCTCGCTCATAGAAAATTTTTGCAAGAAGGCATACATATCTCTAGCAGAAATGTTTTCCATAAGGGCTATCATGCCAGCGTTGCAAGAGCGCTGGATGATTTCTTCTAAGCCTAGCACAGAGCCTTTACAGCTGCCTTTAATTATCTCGCCATTAGAAAGTTCATGGTAGCCCTTACTGGTATAGCTAAAGTCCTGTATCAGCTTTTGTTCATGTTCTAAAAGATAGGCAGCGAAGAAAGCTTTAAATATGGATCCTGGTTCTACCAGCGAAGAGACGGCATTGTTCCGATAGAGCTTGGGGTTTTCTTTGTAGAAGCTGTTAAGATTAAATTGCGGGGCATTAGCCATGGCGATGATGCCTCCGCTATGGATGTCTTGAACAATTACTGTGCCGGCTAAGGCCTTATGAGCTTTCACCGATTCAGCTAGCCGCTGTTCAATAAACTGTTGTAGGGTTTTATCGATGAATAACGTTAAGTGAATTTCTTCTCCTTCCCAGCTAGTTTTTTTGCCAATGAGAATATTATTGTAGCCTTGTTCCAAGCCAGCTAGGCCTTTGCCATCGTGGCCCATAAAGCCTAACACTTGACCTAGAAGCTCATTTGCTGGATAGTGGCGATAGAGCATTTTATCCAGAAGAAAATGGGGGCTTTTTAACTGATAGAGTTCTAAGGCTTTTTCTTCGTTGAGTAGGCGCTGTAGAAAAATAAGTCTTCCTTTTTGTTTTTGTTTTTGTTTGATTTTTTCGATGGGAATATTTAGAATTTCACTGACTCTTGCTATTGTCCCCAGGTTCAAAACTTGCTGAACTCTTGTATCTAAGTATATGTTGTAAGCGTAGCGACTATAGGCTAATATCTTTCCGTTCCTGTCGTAAATACTCCCTCGCTGAAGGTGGGAAAATTGAGAATTCCCTTTGCTTAGTGAAATTCTAGCCTTGGATATGCTGATGTTTTTTTTTTGTTTTTTTGTAAGCTCGTCCTTGCTGTCGCTGTGAATCTCGGTCTTAGAAGCATCTAAAACTTGCTTTTTTTCACTGGGAGAAACTAAGAGAAAAATACGAAAAGCAAAGAGAAGAAAAAATACTAGAAAAAAAATTCCCAGCATGGTGATTTTGTTTTTATTCATGGAAGCCTGCATGTATTAAAAAAAGTTCTGGCTGAAAATTAAGGTTGAAAAGTTAGGCTGGAAATTAAGGCTGGAAAATTAGCTTACTGCAAGGTGCTTTCTAACACGTTAAACCAAAGAGTGCCTATAGGGTTAATTCGTTTTAGCTGGCTACTAAGAGCTCGCAATGGAACATGGGTCATCTCGCCATGCCAATAGCCGATGAGCATGGAAGTTTTCCCGCTCATGCCGGCATGGACAGCATTTTGCGAAATACGTGTGCAGAACACTCTATCAAAACAATTAGGCGCTGAAGAGCGAATGAAATAACTAGGATCTAGGTATTTTAAGGAGAATTTTATTTTCTTTTTATTGAGGCTCTTCGTTATTTCTTTTTGTAAGAGTAAGCCGATATCCATGCTTTCTGAACGATATTGAATATTTCCTGAGGGATCTTTTTTCTGGGAAGGTGTTTTGAAAAGATCCCTGCCGGCGCCTTCGGCAACAACTATAACAGCCGAGCTGCTTTTCTTAAAACAATTTACCAAATTTGTGATAATGCCCTGCTGGCCACTCAAGGAAAAAGGAACTTCGGGGATAAGGCAGAGGTCGGCAACTCCTGTGGAAAGCGTGGCATGGGCTGCGATATACCCGGCATTTCTTCCCATCACTTTTACGAGGCCAATACCGTTTTCATGGCCGCGCGCTTCTTTATGGGCGGCCATAATGGTCTCACTGGCTTTCTCAACAGCTGTTTCAAAGCCAAAGGAGGTGATGACGTAGGGAATATCGTTATCAATGGTCTTGGGAATGCCAATGATACTAATTTTCAAACCTCGGCGAAATATTTCTTCTGAGATAGCTAAGGCTCCGTGCATGCTGCCATCGCCACCTATGGTAAACAAGATATTGATTTTGTTTTTTACAATGTTGTCTACTATTTCCTTAGCGGCGATAGCGCCACGAGAAGTCCCTAAAATACTGCCGCCTAAAAATTGAATATCCTCTACTTTCTGCGGAGTAAGTCTGATAGGCGTTACGTGGTTATTGGAAAGACCACGGTATCCATAGCGAATTCCTATTGTGTTTTTCACTTCGTACCTATTCCATAACTGACGAACAAGGCCGTAGATAATAGCATTCATTCCAGGACATAAGCCACCGCAGGTAACAATGCCTACCTTCGTGGAAGAGGGCTGAAAGAATATTTTCTTTCGAGGACCAGATTTCTCGAAAGAGTTTTTATAAATTTCCTTTATGGAGTGAACTTTTTTCTGACTATTTAATCGAATATTGTAAAGCACTCGCTGAGTATCGTCTACGAAGTTTTGTTTAGCCGTAAGCGGGCTTTGAATAGTTTTTTCACCTAAATTGAGTATTGTAAAATCATCTCTGCGTACCAAGCCAGCAGTTTCTTTTTCTTTTCCAGCATGATGTATGCTTTTTTTTGTATGTTTTTGCTTCTTGGCTATAGTTTTTCTGTTTTTTTGCATGACATAAGCAGCGCTCAATAGTAAGAGTGCTATTAAATTTGTTTCTTTGCTGAGTCGGCCTAACAAAAGCTACTTTGCATGGAATCGTCTGCTAATTTTCGGTTATATAAAGAATCTCTTAACTGTTTTGCCTAGGATATAAGAGATATAAGAGATATAAGCTTAGGATCTGGCTTAACTCTGCATGGAGAGATGTCTTTTAAGCTATTTGGGCTTTTGGCAGAATAATTTACAGAAATAATAGTTAAAAGAATTTGTAAAGTGCCGAATTGTAAATAAGGATTTTAGAAAGATTCACTATAAATTACTTTTGAAATTCTCTTTTTTTATGTAATAAAGGTAAGAGACGTAATATAGAAAATATATTTTTCTTTATTTCTGAGAAAGCATAAAAAAAATACATACAGATTTTGCGCTAAGAATTTAAAATTCCAAGGCAAGGAGCCAGCCATGATAGAAGATAAAAATAATACTTTAGAAGACTCAAGCTCGGTTTATCCAAAGAGGGGTGAAGATGCCTTGGCCAATAAATTTAAGCCGAAGGATTCTAAAGAGAATAAGAAAGTATATCGTTTTTTAATATCATTAACGAAAAAAAGAGTATTGGCGCTTTCAGGGCTTATGGTTTTTGTAGTATTCGCTGTTTTTTTCTTAGGTTTCTTAAGTGCCTCGCTGATCATCAATACTGGGGAAGCAACGCTTGGAGTATCTGATGGCGATGGCGATAGCGATGGGAATTCTTCTGCTAAAGCGGCTACTAAGGCGGAGGCAGCATCGATGACCATTGATAATCTTGCTGATTCAAACAATGATATTAATCGCCCCAGTGCTTTTCAGCCGCAAGAAATAGTATTTGAGACGAAATTAGTTCCGCAAAATTTTTTGAGTTTAGAAAAGTCGGGAGGCAGGACTTCAGCTAAACAAGTGGCTGTTAAAAAATCAAAGCCAAAAGTGCAGCCGAGCTTGGCTGTTTCTAGCAAGGAAAAAACTAAGAAAACAAGCCTAGCATCCTCGGGGAGCAAGAATAGCTATCTAAAGACAGAAAAGTTGAATGGCGTTTTCGTGCTTCGGCCTGAGGCAGGGAATGTTTATTTTTATATTCAAGTTATTGCTGTTTCAGATATCGCCAAGGCTAGAGGCATTGTAGAAAACCTCATCAAGAGAAACTTCAAGGCTAGTTTCATTACGGCAGGCCGCCAGGGAAGAGATTTGTATATTATTCGTGTGGGTTTGTACAAGGCTAGGGTAATTGCCGAAAGACATCTTAAGCGTTTTCATCAAATTTATCCCGATGCCTTCCTTAGGCTTTTCAAAAAAGTATAAGGATAGATTAGCAGATATTGGGCTTGGAAGAATATCTATTTTTAGATATTCTTCTTAAAACCTAAAAGAACTGCCTACTTGTATAGATCGAAAAGAGCCTCGCAAGTTAGGTTTGGCAAAGAGGTTTTTGTAATCACTTAGGCCACTAAGCTCAAGAAACATGCCTAAGCTTTGGTTTTTGCTGAGGGCTATCTTTATCTCGTAACGTAGGCTTAGCCTATCTCTATCTATTGAAATAAAACGTTCTTTGTTTTCCAAGATGAATTCTTTCAGAAAATGTTTGTAAAAATGTGTATGGTTAAGCGTTATTGTAGAGAGTATGGCCGGAATTTGAAAAGTAAGCTGTGTTTCCGAAGAAAGCTGGGGGTACAGTTTCTTCGAATCACTGAAGGTATACTGTAAAAAATTTTCTAGGCTGATGAAAGGATGAAAGCCTACATA
>JAUXHF010000021.1 GCA_030621685.1 Spirochaetota bacterium | reverse complement strand
TTCATAGCAAGAATATTTTTAAAAAATTGTATTCTTTAAGCATGGCCAGTTAAATTTGGCTTGGCTTATTGCCTGATTATACGGCATACTGCTTTCTTCATCGGTTTCTAGAAGAGAGGCTGCTTAAGGCAAAGTAGCTTGGGTAAGACCTAAAGCCTGACCCCAAAGAAAAAGGGAAAAAGGCAGTGAATTGAAATGGAGAAGCACAGGAACTGTGCTTGGCTTAAGAAGCCGGAGAAGATTGAGGCAGCTTCTTGCTAAGCTGTGATTTATAACGCGCTGCTGTATTCTTCTTGAATATACCTTTTCCTGTAGCTTTATCTATTTCTTTGTAGAAGGAGCTTAGAATATCTTTTGGGGCTTGGCTATGCTTTGCCGAGCTACTCTCATCGCCTTTTCCTTTTCCTTTTGCCTGTTCTGGCAGTTGAGCGAGAGAATGAAGAAATTTTTTCTTAAGCGTACGTATTTTAGATTTAACGGCTTTATTAAAGGTTCTGCGCTTGGCAATTCTTCGCAGGTTTTTCTTAGCAGATTGTATGTTTGGCATAAGAGGAATTCTTTAGGTGTTTTTCTTGTTTTATAGCTTGATAGTTGTTTTCTCTGTTACATTAAAAGCAATTAATAAAGTTGTTTTAATAAGAAACATTTTTATTAGACATGAGTAAAAACTAGCTTATGAGTAGAAGAATTATACTGTTTTTTGAGTTAGTTGTCAAGTATAATCGCTGCTATTCTTAGTAGAGATGGTTTTTTTTGAATTCTTGCTTTTAATATTTTGTTATTTTTTTTCTCGCTCTGTATCTCGCTCTGTACTACGTAATGGTTTCTGGCTAAAAGCTAAAAACATAAAAACTTTGCTAGCGCTGTATAAATAAGATAATTTTTATCCTATTTATGAATTTAGTGTTATTATTACACTGTAGATGCATAAATAGTAGCAAAAATATTTAGCATAGATAATAGTGTTTGTTTCTAGGTAGAGAGATGCATAAAACTATTTTTGTGATGCATAAAACTGTTTTTAATGGCTTGTAAGATGTTTCAATTAACAAGAAAGATAGAATATTCGCTTATAGTATTGGCTCATATGCTAAAGTACCAAGAAATTCAGCCTCAAGACAGCTTTGCAGAAGATTTATCGGCAGATTCGGAAGAGCAAAAAGTAAAGGTGAGCATGGTTAACAAGGTGTATAGCGTGAAAACGGTAGCAAAAGAATATGGTATCCCCGAAATGCATGCGGCGAAAAGTTTTCAATTACTGCTTAGGGCGGGCATATTAAATTCTAGGCAAGGGGCTAAGGGCGGCTATATTCTTAACTGCAACCTTCAGGAGCTAAGCCTTTACGATTTAATAAAGGCGGTAGAAGGCAAATTGGAAGTGGTTCGCTGCCTTAAAGAACAAAGCGATTGTCATTATTTTAACAGCTGTAACATCACCCAGCCAATGAAAAGATTGAACAGCAAACTTGTTGATTTTTATAAACAAACTAGCTTAGATGAAATTTTAGCAGTAGAACCTATTTTTCATCAGGACTTAAAGCTAAGGCGGGAAAAGATAATTTAGAATTTACGAAATTATAAAACAAAGAAGATACCTATGGAAAAAAACAATAAAAACAATAACCTTAGCAAGGCTAGTGATACTCTTGTTACTGAAGATGCAGTAGCTGTTTACGATGACAAAGCAGAAACAAAAGAAATTCTTGCTAGAGAAAATTCTACAGGCTTTGTTACAGCCATAGAATCAGAGACTTTCGAAAAAGGCTTGAATGAAGATGTTATTCGGCGTCTTTCTGCTATAAAAAAAGAACCGGAGTTTATTTTAGAATTTCGGCTAAGAGCCTATAGCCTATGGAAGAAAATGAGCGAGCCTACTTGGGCTAGCATTCGCTATTCGCCAATAGATTTCAATGATATTTCTTATTACTCTGCGCCCAAAAGCAAGAAAAAGAAACAAAGCATGGATGAGGTTGATGAGGAGCTTCTGAAAACCTTCGAGCGCCTAGGTGTGCCACTGAGCGAGCAGAAAAGATTGGCGGGTGTGGCCGTAGATGCTGTTTTCGACTCGGTTTCGGTAGCGACTACACATCAAAAAGAGCTTGAAAAACATGGCGTTATTTTCTGTTCTTTCTCTGAAGCTGTGCAAAAACATCCTGAGCTCATCAAGAAATATCTGGGCAAAGTAGTGCCAGCCAGTGATAATTATTATGCAGCTTTGAATGCGGCTGTGTTTACCGATGGTTCTTTTTGCTATATTCCAAAAGGAGTAACATGCCCCTTAGATCTTTCAACATACTTCAGAATAAATACTGCCCAGACAGGGCAGTTTGAAAGGACGCTCATCGTAGCTGAGCCAGATAGTTTTGTGAACTACCTTGAGGGCTGCACGGCCCCCATTCGTGATGAAAACCAGCTGCATGCTGCCGTGGTCGAGCTGATTGCGCATGAGAGGGCTGTTATCAATTATTCCACCGTACAAAACTGGTATAGTGGTGATGAGCATGGGAAGGGCGGCATCTATAATTTTGTGACGAAGCGCGGTCTTTGCCAAGGCAAGGGTTCAAAAATATCTTGGACTCAAGTAGAGGCAGGTTCGGCGATAACTTGGAAATATCCTTCGGTTATCCTAAAAGGCGATGATTCCATAGGAGAGTTTTACTCGGTAGCGCTTACCAACAAAAAAATGCAAGCAGATACTGGCACCAAGATGATTCATGTGGGAAAAAACACGCATTCCAAAATTATCTCGAAAGGAATTTCTGCTGACGAGAGCCATAACGTGTATCGGGGCTTGGTAAAGGTGGCAGCTTCGGCTAGTAAGGCTAGGAATTTCACGCAATGCGATTCGCTGCTAACCTTCGATAAATGCAGCGCTCACACCTACCCTGTTATTGAGGTAAGCAACAATAGCTCTACCATTGAACATGAGGCCTCTACTTCTAGGATATCCGAGGAACAACTTTTATACTTAGAAATGCGGGGCCTATCACGAGAGCTTGCTGTTTCGCTTATTATTAATGGTTTCTGTAAAGAGGTGTTTAATAAACTTCCTTTGGAATTTTCTGTAGAGGCTGTGCGCCTGCTCGAGATGAAATTGGAAAACAGCGTAGGCTAAGGCATCATACTTTTGCTTGGGCAGGGTTAGAAGCATAGCTTGCTTGGGCAGAGTTAGAAGCATAAGGTAATTTGAAATTATTTAAACAACTTAAATTAAACAAAATTTTTAGCTTAACTAAAGTTAAGAGATTTTACAGATTTACAGAGATTCGTACTAATGATATATATAGAAGATTTACATGCAGAAATAGAAGGCAAGTCCGTGTTGAACGGTATCAATCTTGTTGTGAAAGCAGGAGAAGTCCATGCGATTATGGGGCCTAATGGTGCTGGGAAAAGCAGTCTTTCGCGGATTATTGCGGGGCATCCTGCCTATAACATACGTTCTGGCAGTATAGAATATGAGATTAACCTGAAGAAGAAAAACTTGCTGGATATGGGAGTTCATGAACGGGCATTAAACGGAATTTTCATGAGCTTTCAATATCCGGTAGAAGTGAACGGGCTTTCCAACATGGAATTCCTACGCTCGGCTTTTAATGAGCTAAGCAAATTTCACGGGAGTGAAGAATTGGATGCTCTAGATTTTGCTGAATTTGCCGAAAAAAAAATAAAGGCTTTGGGCATGAATACAGATCTTTTAGAAAGAGAACTGAATGTGGCTTTTTCTGGTGGCGAAAAAAAGCAAAATGAAATTATTCAAATGGCTATTTTGTCTCCCCGACTTTGTTTCTTAGATGAGACTGACTCGGGCCTTGATATTGATGCGCTTAGAACTGTGGCTAGTGGAATAGAATCTTTTACTAATAAGCATAGGGCTATAGTCATTATTACTCATTACCACCGAATATTAGAATATGTGAACGTTGATAAAGTGCATATTCTAAAAGATGGGAGAATAGTGAGTAGCGGCGACTCTTCCTTGGCCAAAGAAATAGAAAAGCATGGCTACAAAAATTTAGGCTAGATTCCCTATATACGAAGAGCCTGAACATGATCCTGATGAGAAAATTAAAACATTAATTTTTGTAAAATAATAAACCAGTTATACGGCATGAAAAAAATTATTACCAGCGATAGAAGCGCAGAAAAAGAACGTATCAAATGCAAATATGCTTTGGAGCTCTATGAAGACTTTCAAGAGCGTCTTGCCGATTTCCGATACGAGAAAGACGAGTATTGGAAATACACGAAGCTGAATTTTCTTGCGAAATTCCGCCAAGCCCCCATTACAAGTTTAGGCTTTGCCGATGCCAATGAGCTGGCTGCGCCTAGGGCGGAAGAGCGAGCTAAGTTAATAAAACTGCTCGCTCCTTTGGTGGATTCTAGCAAACAAAACATACTTGTATTTTTCAACGGCATCATCTTAGATGAACAGCCCTTTATGCCATTAGAGAAGCTATCGTTAAGCCATGAGGCTGCCTCGTTTTCCGAAAACGGGAAAAAGAGCGAAGTCAACTTTCCGTATTCATTACGGGGCATGAAAAAACAGAATTTTAAAGAAACTAATATTCTTGCCTTGCTGAACGCTGCTCTTGCCTCTTTAGATTGCAAGAAAGGTGAAGTGTTTATTAAGCTGGACGAAGCAGCATGTTTAAAGAAAGCCTTGCATCTTGTATTTGTAGATAGCCATCGGGCGCAAAACAAAGTTATTAGCCCGCGTGTGCATGTAACCTTAGAAAAAAAATCTAAGCTAACGCTTCTAGAAACTCATGTAGAAAACCATGCTTTACTGACTAATAGTTTTGTTTCCTTTAAGCTTGGGGAAGAAACAGAGCTGCAGCATTTATATGCTGACTTTTCTGGAGCGGAAAACAGTATTCATTTTACTCGAAGTTTGCTTGGCAAAGGCAGTGTGCTGAAAAGCTACTCTTTGCAAAAAAACACTAACAAGAGCCATGCTTCATCTGTGCAGCATGAAAGTTTTCTGCGGGAAAAAGAAGCTAAGCTCGTCTTGCAGGGTTTTTATTATGGCCAAGGTGAGGAAAAAAAAGATTTCATTATTAAGCTACACCATGAAAGCCCCAAAACCTATAGCCAACAACTTTTTAAGGGCATTGTGCGTGATGAAGCTATGGCATCGTTTACTGGTAGCGTGAAAGTATACCGAGATGCTCAGAAAACTAACTCTTCGCAGCTAAGTAAAACGTTGCTTCTTGGCGATTCTGCTAAAATGAATATAAGACCACAGCTTGAAATTTTAGCTGACGATGTTAAATGCGATCATGGCGCCACTATTGGGCAGCTTGATGCCGATGAGTTGTTTTATCTGCAAAGCCGAGGGCTATCGAAAAATCATGCCGAGGAAGTTTTATTTCTTGCTTTTATTGAAGAGTTTATTAATGAACTAAAGCTGATTTTCCCGGGCGAAACAGTGCTGAAGAATTTGAAATTGAGGGACTAGCTTTTTCCTGTAACAGCAAAGCAAAGCAAAGCCCTAACACTAACAGTAAGGCTGCTTGAATTATAATATATACTTCTTTAAAAAAACTAACTAAGAATTATGGAAGAAAATATAAAATTAAAATTCACAGCTACGCAGCATGCTGTGAATGGAAAAAGTAAAAACTCCCAAGAACTTTTGCCGGCAGAAAATTTGGCTTCAGAAATTTCTACTGCCTCTGCCCCAGCGGGCTTTAATGGTGATGTTAGCCCTGAAGATTTAAATAAGGCAATTGATGAAGCTCTGAAGCATAATGACTTCAGCCAGCTTTTCCCGACCCTAAAGCGAAGTTTTCATGGCAGAAGGCTGTCTTTTTTGGATAATGCATCGGGGGCTTTAAAGCCTTTTACGGTAGCCCAAGCGGTGCTAAAATATTATCTGAATAATGGTTCAAACGCCCATCGGGGAGTATATCAACTTTCTATGGAAGCCACCAGCATGATAGAAGAGAGCAGAAAGCGGCTACAAAAACTTTTGAACGCCGAGCGTCCCGAGGAAATAATTTTTACCAGCGGCAGCACGGATTCTTTGAATCAGTTAGCCCAATCCTTGATTCGTAGTAAATTTCTGAATGAAGGCGATGAGATTATCTTAACGGCTATGGAGCATCATGCCAACCTTATTCCTTGGCAGCGCTTGAAGGAAGAGAATGGGGTCATTCTGAAATTTGTTGAGGTATCAGACAGCGGCGAACTGAAACTTGAACATTTCCGTTCTTTGCTTAGCAAGAAAACGAAGCTGCTTAGCCTCGTACATATCTCAAATTCAATAGGCACGATAAACGACATAAATACTTTGATAAAGGAAGCGAAAAGCATAGGGGCGCTTACCGCGGTAGATTGCGCGCAGAGCATAGCTCATGGCGGCATAGATGTTCAGGCTTGCCGCGCCGATTTTATCGTCTTTAGTTTACATAAAATGTTTGGGCCCACAGGACTGGGCGTTCTTTATGGAAGATACAGCCTTTTAGAACAGATGCCTGGGGTGAGACTTGGCGGCGGGGGTATTTTAGACGTGACTTTAGAGAAAACAAGATTTTCTGGTTTGCCCTCTCGTTTTGAAGCGGGTACGGCTAACATCGCTGGTCTTTTGGGCGTTATTCCAGCTATAAATTTTATTGAAAGCTTGGGCATGGATAGGCTTTTGAAGCGAGAAGAAATTATAATAAACTATGCCTTGAAGCAGCTTCAGGAGATTCGCTTTCTGCGATTAGTTGGCAGAGCTAGAAAGCGGGCAGCTGTTTTCTCTTTTGTTATTGACGGCGTTCATGCTCATGATGCTGGAAGCATTTTTGATGATTTAGCAGTGGCAGTGCGCGTGGGGCATCATTGCACGCAGCCTCTATTGAATCGCCTAGGGTTTAAGGCGACCATCCGTGCTTCGTTTTCTTGTTTTAATACCTTAAGCGATGTTGATAGGCTTGTAGAGGGAATCTATAAAGCTAAAGAAGTTTTTTCTTCTTAAAAAGAGATAAGCCTCTGGTCTAGCTAGAGGTAGCTTACATTAAATTACCTGAAGTTCAAATTTTACTTTGTTTGGAGGAAGCATGGATAGCAGAGATCTTTATCAGCAGCTTATTTTAGATCATAATAAGAGTCCTAGAAATTTTGGCGAGCTGGAAGCGCCTACGCATAGCGCTGAAGGCTTTAATCCGTTATGCGGCGACCATTATTGGTTTTATGTTGAGCTTGACTCCAGTAATTTGGTGATTAAAAAACTAAGTTTTAAGGGGGATGGCTGTGCTATATCGAAAGCGGTTTCTTCAATTTTAAGCCAAAGTGTTATTGGGAAAAATGTGCTGGAAGTGAAAGAGCTGTTTTCTTGTTTTCGTGAAATGCTGCTTGGACAAAACCTAGCAGAAAAGCTCATGGAAGAGCAAAAAAAAACACTTGGTAAACTTTTCGTATTTGAGGGTATTAGAAAGTATCCCTCTCGTATGAAGTGTGCCATGTTGCCTTGGCATACAGTGATAGCGGCGATAGAAAACAAAAAACTGGCGGAAAGCGAGTCTGTTTACTAAGCAGTTAAATTTATTAAAACAAACCTAAGCTCTAAGCTCTAAGCTCTAAGTAGCCCAGTTACGTGAGCTTGGGTTTTTACTTCATAGCCCCCACACCCTCTGCTATGAAGCGTGCCATGTTGCCTTGGCATGATGGCATGGTGATAGCGGTGATAGAAAACAAAAAACTGGCGGAAAGCGAGTTCTGTTTACTAAGCAGATAAATTTATAAAACAAATCTAGGCTCTAGGTAGAGCGGTTACTTCAGCTTGGGTTTTTACTTCATAGCCCACATCCTCTGCTATGAAGTGTGCCATGTTGCCTTGGCATGATGGCATGATGGCATGGTGATTGCGGCGATAGAAAACAAAAAACTGGCGGAAAGCGAGTCTGTTTACTAAGCAGTTAAATTTATTAAAACAAATCTAAAGCTCTAAGCTCTAAGCTCTAAGTAGCCCAGTTACTTGAGCTTGGGTTTTACTTCATAGCCCACATGTCAATCTCCACTAAGAAGCCGGGTAAGAGTACACATTCAATAGCTGTACGCGCAGGATAGGGAGCAGGCATAGTTTGCTCATAGATTTTATTAAACTTTGACCATTGGCTAATATCGCTTAGGTAGACATTCACCTTGAATACGTTTTCGAAGCCAATCTTAGCAGTATGAAGCTGTTTACGGCAATTCTCTAAAGTAAGCTTGCTTTGCTCTTCAATAGAGTCTCCTTGTACAATGCCTTGCATGTCTAAGGGGGCCTGCCCTGAAATAACCACAAGCTTGTCACCGGAAACTTCTAGAACAGGGGAATATGGCCCTGCGCTTACATGTTGCGATGCCCCTCTTGGAAGAGTTTTTTGAAAGCTTCTATGACTTGAGGGAGCTTCTTGCGTTGTATTTTCAAAGTTGGAAAAATTTGGATAAGGCAAGTAACCGATAAAGCCTAAAATCCTCCACTGTTCCTTAACCTTCTTACATGTATAGGCAGTTTGCCAGTTGAGCAGAATATCTCTGCCGCTTTCAGTACGAATAGAGCCATGGAATTTCTTACGCAACAAGGCGATGTCTTGAACTATCTCTATATCACGGAGGTTGGTGGCTTTGAACAAGGCGATGCGCGGGTCTTCAGCAAAACGAGTAGTTGCAAAATCCTTTGCTTGCCTCAGCCACTCTTCTTTATAGGTATTCAGTGAAGGAAAACGCAGCTGCCATGAATCTGGCGAGAAACTGCTTTGAGCATGAATTCCACAAAAATTTTCTTTAAGAAAGTCAGAGGCTACCACTGAAAAATCTTGATTGAGGAATGCATCGATATCGCGTGAAACAAGCATTTCCCAGATGGCTTTTCTATCGTTATCTTTGGGGAAGGGGTTTTGTGTATAATCCATAAATTTCTAAAAAAGCATTAAGAGCTAGGCGCGGGCGGCTAAGGGTTTTGTTGATAGTTTATCGTGCTTATTCTTTGGCTAGTTTTTTTATCAAAAAGATGCATACCTTGTACCTTAAGATACAAGGTATCTCCAAGTGTAGCGGAAATTCGTTTTGTTGTACTGATGCGGATATCACAGCCCTCTGCTGAAGCGTAAATGATGCTGAGTCCGCCTGTAGCCTCAATGAACTCGACTTGGGCAGGGAAGTTAGCTTCATTTTTGTTTGAGACAAGGATGTCCTCGGGGCGGATGCCCAAAACCAGCTCTTGTCCGGCTTCTAGAGAAACACCAGAGAGCGGGAAAACTATCTTTGAATTAATAACCTTAATGTTTTTGCCGCTGGCATCAATTATGCCATCTAACAAAGTGATGTTAGGCGAGCCTAGAAATTTTGCTGTAAAAATATTTTTTGGCTTGTCATAAATATCGAGGGGAGCGCCTATTTGTTCAACATAACCATTATTCATCAAGACAATTCTATTGGCAAGCGTCATAGCCTCTAGCTGGTCATGGGTAACATAGAGAGTAGTTATTTTTAGATCTTGGTGGATGGAGAAGATTTTCCTACGCATGATAAGCCGCAGGTTGGCATCTAAATTTGACAGGGGCTCGTCAAAAAGAAAACAACTAGGATTGCGTAACATAGCTCTTCCTAAGGCTACACGCTGGCGCTGGCCGCCAGAGAGCTGCTTGGGGTATTTCATAAGCTGATCTTCTAAATTTAATACGGCAGCTGTCTCTTTGATTTTCTTATCGGTTTGTTTTTTATCTTCATGGCGAATGTTTGGCCCATAGGAAAAGTTATCGTAAACTTTTAAATGAGGATACAAGGCATAGCTTTGAAAGACCATAGCCATATTCCGCTCTCTAGCAGGCAGCACGGTAATATCTTTACCGGTTAAAAAAACATGGCCCGAGCTTGCCGTTTCAAGCCCTGCCACAATGCGAAGCAAGGTGCTTTTGCCACAGCCAGAAGGCCCCAAGATGACGATGAATTCGCCCTTGTTTATTTCCAGATTTATGCCTTTAAGAATATTTGTTTTCTCGAAGTTTTTCTTTATGTTTTTAATTTCTAAATCAATCATAGGATATCTTGGCATGTTTAACAAGGTTAGGCTTGAATTATTTTTTGGGTACTTTTTGAAAATGAAACATTCGTTATAGCTGCTACCAAAGGCGGTGTTCCAGCGCTGAGTCCGGCATCTACGGGAAGGTTTATTCCGGTAATGTATTGGGCATCGCTAGAAGCCAGAAAGGCTGCTGCCTTGGCTACGGCCTCTGGGGTTACTACTTTTTGAAGCGGGTACCAAGCCTTCAGTTCTTCGATAATATTTGGGTTTTTTTTTAGACGTTTACTCCAAGCCTTCGTGAGAACAGATCCCGGGCTTAGCATGTTAGCGCGTATGCCGCAGGCACCATATTCAACGGCAATAGATTTTACATAACTTAAGAGCCCAGCCTTAGCTGCACTGTAAGCGGGAGAGCCTAGCATCATGCTTGCGTTAACAGAGCCTATCATGATGATGTTGCCTTGTTTTCGAGAGAGCATTGATGGGAGCACTGCTTGCGTGACAAAATACGTGCTGTTTAAGTTAAGATGGATTTCGTGAAGCCAATTCTTGCTATTGCTATCATGCAGGCATTGAGTTTCTGTGCATCCCATGTTGTTTACAAGTACATCAATAGCGCCATGGTTTTCTAGTAGAGATTGAATGCTTTGTTTAACTTGTTTCTCATCGCTTATATCGCAAATCTCAGCAAAAAATTTTTTTCTTAAGGGGGAAGCTAGTTTTTGTTGCAGGGTTTCAAGCGCTGGGGCTAAGATGTCGATGCCTAGCACCGTGGCTCCTTTAGAAAGAAATTCATGGCAATGAGCACTGCCGATGCCACCGGCGCAGCCGGTTATCAAAACTACTTTGTTATCAAAACTGCGAGAACGCATAGGCTTGGATGTATTCATAATAATTTCTAATTCTAAATTCTATAAAGGCTAGGGTTTGCTTTGGCAGGATGTTTAGCGAGTTTAAATAATTTAGCTACATGTAAAGTTTGAATAATAAGTATAAGGAGAATATATATAAATGCTTCTTATTTAACAGCGCCCATAGAAAGCCCGCGTATGAGGAAACGCTGGAGTATAATAAAGACGACTATTACAGGTAGTGAAGAGATAATTACGAAGGCCATGACATAATCCCAGCGCACAGTATAGTAGCCAATAAGTTCGACTATTTTTAATTGCACAGTGAAAAATTCAGAACTACGCAGAGTTGAAAGAGCTATGATAAATTCATTCCAGCTGTTTACAAAAACGAACATGGTAACCACCACCAAGGCGGGCAAGGCTAGCGGAAGAAAGATAGTAACGAGGCTTCGCAGAGCGGTAGCGCCCTCAAGCTGGGCGGCTTCTTCTAAATCGGGAGGGATTGTTTCAAAGTAACTTTGGAACATCCAAATAGCAAAAGCCATATTAAAAGCAGCATAGACGAGGCCTAGGGCAAGAAGCGAATCTAGAAGATCGAAAAAAATCATCAGTCGGAAGAGTCCTAGGATAAGAACGATAGGTGAGAACATTTGAGTAATGAGTAGAAAGAATTTGTAGATGCCTTTTCCTCGAAATTTGAATCGGCAGAGGGCATAGGCTGCGGGGATACTTAAAAGGCTAGTAACCGATACGGCAATAAAACAAATAAACACGCTATTTAAGATAACTTGGGAAGCATTACTCTTATCCCAGATCTCGAAAAAAGAATCAAGTCTTATTTTTTCAGGAAACCAGGTGGGCGGGGTTTTTGTAATTTCATTAAGTGGTTTTAATACCGTAGTAAAAGCTACAGCAAAGGGGAACAAGATAAGCAGGCACATGGGTAGCAGAGCCAGCCAATACAGAATAGACTTCCGGAGTTTTAATTTCGTAGATGCTTGCATTTAGGCTTCCTCCTTTTTAAATACCAGCAGGCCATATACCAGAGTAAAGCAGAGCAAAGCTGTAAACATAAGCAGAGAAAGCGCTGCTGCCGGGCCAATTTCACCGTAGCGAAAACCAAGTTTATATAAGTATGTGGGAAGAATATCAGTGCTATTTGCCGGCCCGCCCTCGGTGATGATCCATATAATAGGAAAAGAATTAAATACGTAAATAACATTAAGCACGATGGACATGCTTATAAAATGTTTTAAGAGTGGTAGGGTGATTTTAAGGAATTGACGAAATTTTGTGCTGCCTTCAAGCTCAGCGGCTTCATAGATGTCTTGGGGAATAGAAGAAAGCCCGCCAAGAAAAATTGATACAGTAAAAGGCACAGAGACAAGAATGCCTATCATAATTTCTACAGGAAAAGCTGTGGAGGCTCGTGCTAGCCAACCTATCGTAGTTTCTTCAATATTTAATATGCCTAGCTGGCTAAGCGTGTGGTTGACCATGCCATAATCAGAGTTTAAAGCCCAACGCCACATAATAGCCGTCATCACTAAAGAGACCGACCACGGAAGCATGATGATGATTCTTGCCAGCGTGCGGCCATAAAACTCATCGCTTAAAATAATAGCTAAGGGCAGGGAGAGGGCGATGGTGCCAAAAACTACAGAAATAGTCCATAGGACTGTCCGCAGAAATACGGCGAAAAATTGTTCGTCTTCAAAAACATAAAGGTAATTTTCGCTGAAAATAAAATCTTTAATATTCCCATAACTTCCCACATCGTGCAAAGATGTCCAGAGCAAATCGAAGATAGGGTAGGCAATAACGAACAAAGCCGCCAGAAAACTCGGGAGAATAAATAATAGGGGTTTTAACTTCATACTCTCAAGTATACTCTACAGCTGCTATAATATAAGATATGCAAAAAGAATGCCTACATATATAAGCCTAACCTAAATATAACAAGCAAGGGGGAGACTCCCCCTTGCTTGTTATATTTAGGTTAGACTTTTATATATGTAGGCATTCTTTTTGCATATCTTATATTATAGCAGCTGTAGAGTATACTTGAGAGTATGAAGTTAAAACC
>JAUXHF010000279.1 GCA_030621685.1 Spirochaetota bacterium | reverse complement strand
TATGGGGCTTTTCTATGCGCTCTTCATAGGGCTTTTTTTCGCCAGTCTTTTTTTTGGCCGTTTTCGCCAGCGAGGTTCGGGGGTTTTTGCGAAGCAACGCCATTTAGAAAAAGATTTAGAAAAAGATATTGCTGGACTTTGCCGAGCAGAAACAACAGAGCAGGCAGGCAGCAAGCTAGGTTTAATTTTAATCATAACCAGTAGCAAAGATTAGCGGCTACTGGGGATAAGCATAACGTAAGCATCACGAGTTTTATGAAATTTATTACAGCAGAGTTTTTTATATATATGGGGCTTTTCTATGCGCTCTTCATAGGGATTTTTTTCGCCAGCCTTTTTTTGGGACGTTTTCGCCAGCGAGGTTCGGGGATTTTTGCGAAGCAACGCCATTTAGAAAAAGGTTTAGAAAAAGATAGAAATGCCCAAGAAAAAACAGAGCAGGCAGAGCAAGTAAAAGGTCGTGGCAAAGTAATACTGATGAGCATGCTTGTAACAGCAGCGCTTGCGGCCTTGTTTTATCCGTTTATGCAACTATCTTTATGGCTGTCTTTAGAGAAGCAACCTATATTCAGAGCTAGGGCTATTCAAGAGCTAAGCCAAGCTAGTTTCCCGTATGAATTTATAGATGTGGCGCTTCGTGCCAAGCAACAAATATATGGCATCTATTGGAATGAAGAGCGGCGAGGGTTTTACGCCACTTGCTTGAATATAGAAAAAGATATTGCTGGGCTTTGCCGAGCAGAAACAACAGAAGAAAATGAAGAGGGCCTAGCTTACGGCTTAACCTTGCCTAAGCAGAAGAATGGTTTTAATGCAGGGGGGAATTTGGGAGAAAGCCTTTATGATTTGGCAGGGAAAGGTATTTTTTTTGGGGGGCGGGGAAGCCCGCTGGCACTGCCCTTAGAAAGCAGAAAGACTGCACGAGGCCATGCCTTCCTTGTTTGGAATTTCCATAAGGATTCAGGAAAGGCTTTTCGTAGCGGGAAGTTTTTGTATTTGGCTGGCGAATATACTGGAAAAGAAGGACAAAAAGCTGATAGGGAAAAGCCTGCTAAGCGCAAGGCAGGGCTTGGCGAAATAGAAATTCTTTTTGGGAAAAGCTTGCTAGACGGGAAAAGTTTGCTAGACAGCAAGCAAGCAAAGCTCTCAAAAAACAACAAAGCAGGCGCCAGCGTATCTTGGCTAAGAAGCACAGCAGCCTACCAAGGCTACGCGGGAACGGGGGCAGGAGTAAGCGAGTATACCCTAAGTGATGATGGGCTTTATTTCTCTGAACTTGTTTTTCAGCCAGCAGAGCAGCAAGAAAAAAGCCTGAAGGTCTATCGAATTTTTTCAATTCTCCAAGCGAAGAATGATGTAGGCTTTGTCCAAGATGTTTTTCTCCCCAAAAGTTTCTTAGAAAAACCTCCAGCTTTACAAAAAGAAAAAGATGGCAAAGAAAAAAAATATACAGAAAGAAAGAGATTGGGCGCTAGGCATTTTTATGCCCCGTTTTTTTTCGATGGGAAATTGGCTTTTCTTACGTGGCAGCCGTATCAATTGCCCCGTTCTACGTCTAAGCGTTTAGATGATCTGTCCATAAAGCGGCCTTTGTATCAGTTGTGGCTGAACGTGGTAGATTTAGAGAGGGAAAATGCCGTGGTTTTTTCGGAAAAACTATATACGGCTGAGCGCCAAAAATTTTATAAAGTGGCGATGGACTATCATGAACCTAGCGGCATATTTGCTTTCTCAAGACTGCCAGAACAAGCTGGCGATTTGCCGACTTTACAATTCATTGTTTTCCCCAAACATGAAAAAGCTGTAAAAAAACAAATGAATCCTGTGCTGAGCTTTCAGCTGAAGTTTCCATTATTGAGTTCGCTTCATTCTTTTGCTTTTGTTCCTGCCAAGGCGAAGCTGGCAGGAACAAATTCTGTTGCTAAGGGTAAAGGCAAGGGCTTAGAAAAAAAATCTCTTGACGAAGCGGCTATGCTTCTTGTGGCGGAAAAACTAAAACCGAAAGGAGCTAGCAAGGCTAGGGCTAAGGCTAAAGCTAAGCAGGCTCTCTACTTGGCCAGCTTAGAGATTGATCGGGTATCTTTTAATGCGATGGCTGAATTTAATGGGGTTGAATCTAAAAAGAGCCTGCGGCTAGGAATTTCTGTTATAGCATTTTGTTCGGCCTTGCTGCTTTTTCTGCTGGTATTTTTTCTGCTGCGGCCTGCGCAGCCTGCTACAAGGCAGAAGCCTTTAGCAAGAGTAGCGGAGAGATGAGGTGAGGTAAGATGAGCTGGTTTTTGTTTTAGCTGGTTTT
>JAUXHF010000198.1 GCA_030621685.1 Spirochaetota bacterium | reverse complement strand
CAAGTTACTCTGCTATTCTGCTATTCCTGCGATTCAAACAAGGCTTTGGCGCTCATCTGCACAGAGAACAAGGAATTTATATTGTTTTGGACAAGCGGCTTAGCTCAAAGAGATAATCTGGTATTTTCTAGCATGTAGTTCATAAATTATAGCTAAGCTAAGGAAAAGGAAAGCTTCGCATGATATAATACAATACCTTTGAACCTTTGGAAAACCTTAAAAAATTATGTTTTACTAGGCTTTTGAATTTATTTCGAGGTCTGAAAGAGTTATTTATATGAAATTTATCGCATCAAAAGAAAAATTATTAAAACTGGCTTCAACATCCGAGATATTGGTTTCCAGCAAACTAGGTTTCTCGGCAGCTGCCAACATGTTGCTGAAAGCAGAAGCTGGAAAATGCACGGTGAAATCCACGAATTTAGAGGTTTCCTTTGAAGCTTCGTTTGAAGTGAAGGTGGAAAAAGAAGGGGCAATTTGTCTGCCCCAGCAGCAAGTTGTATCAACTTTACGGGAGTTGCCCCCAGGTGATTTAGAAGTTGAATTGCTTGAAGAAAATATGTTACGCTTGAAGCCGGTAAGTTCTACTCGGCGGGTGTTACTAAGAATTTTGGGCATACCAGCAGAAGAATTCCCTGACATTGCAGCTGTTAATGAACGGAAAGAATGTCTTTCTATTGAGAAAACCGTGTTTCGAAAAATAATACAGAAAACAGCGTTTGCGGCGGCTACGCACTCTACAAAATATGCTTTAAATGGCATCTTTCTTGGCTACGAGAAAGAAAAACTATCGGTGGTGGCTACCGATGGCCGGCGAATGGCCGTGTACGAAACGAAGATCGCCGATACGACTGCGGAGGACTTTAAAGTTATTTTGCCGGCTATTTTTTTACAGAACCTGCAGCGAGCTATTTTTGATGAAGGCCCTTTGAAATTCTGGTTCGATGACAAATCTGCTTTTTTTTTGTTTGATGGCTTTACGATATCTTCTAGGCTGGTAGACGGAGATTTCCCCGATTATAAATCGTTTTTGCCAAGATCGCATAGCAGGCACGTGAATATGGAGCGGCCTAGTTTTAATCAATCCATTCAAACAGCGCAGGCTATTTACCCTAGCACAGAGCTTTCGCTTAAGAAAATTACCTTAGACATTCAATCTAGCGAAGTGCAGGTTAAGAGTTACGGCGATAAGAAAAGTGCCAGCGAAGAGGCGGTGAATGCTAAATTAGTAGAAGGCGAGCCTTTGAAAGTGGCTTTTAATTTGAAAATGCTATCAGAGGTTATCAAAAACGTAGAGAGCGAAACGCTTGACCTTTATTTGGAAAACGATATAAGCCCAGTCATTATTAGAGAGGGTAGTGGTGGTGAATATTTCTATGTGCTTATGCCGGTGCGGCTTTCAGATTTCTCCTAGCAGATTTATGCTTTGTTGAACATGCAAAAAACTCTTAAAAACAGAACAATTTTCTGTAGAGACAACCTTGAAATTCTAAGGGGTCTTGATGATGAAACTGTTAACCTTATTTATCTTGACCCACCTTTTAACAAAAAAAAAGTATTTACTGCGCCAATTGGGAGTACAGCTTCCGGTGCTAGTTTTGAAGACTATTTCAAAAAAAAAGATGTCAAGAAAGAGTGGCTTGGTCTGATAGCTGATTTATACCCCAAGCTTTATGAGTATATTAGCGGTGTGGCTAATATAGGTCATGCTAGTAATAGAAATTATCTATGTTACATGGCCATTCGCTTAATAGAAATGCATAGAGTGCTGCATGAAACTGGAAGCCTCTATCTCCATTGCGATCAGACCATGAGCCATTATCTTAAAATTTTGTTGGATTGTATATTTGGCGAGAATAATTTTAGAAACGAAATTATTTGGTGGTATGGTGGAGGTGGAGCTTCAAAAAAACATTGGGCAAGAAAGCATGACACTGTGTATTTTTACAGCAAAACAAATGTTTGGACTTTTAACGTAGATTTAATTCGAGAAGAGTATAAGTGGAAAGGAGGCCAAAAAAGAGCCGATGGTAGTGAAAGAGATCTGAAACAAGGAAAGCTACCCGATGATGTTATTCAATTGAATGGACTTATGCCCTGGGCCAAGGAACATGTGGGCTATCCTACACAAAAACCACTGACCTTAATTCGGCGATTTATTGAAGCAAGTAGCCAAGAAAATGATTTGGTGTTGGATCCCTTTTGTGGCTGTGCCACTACTTGTGTTATGGCTGAAAAGTTAAAAAGGAAATGGGTAGGCATTGATATATCAAAAAAAGCTTTTGATATCGTTAAGAAGCGATTAGGTAAAGAAATTGAAAGAAATGAAATAAGTGGGGACCCTGCCTTGTTCTTTGAGAAAGAAGTTATTTACCGAGATGATATACCAGAGCGAACAGATACCCCCAAGGAGAAACGGCTGACAGAAAATAAACACCTCTTATTTGGAAAACAAGAAGGGAAATGCTTTGGTTGCCATGTTTTATTTCATTACCGGAATCTCACGATTGATCATATTGTTCCTAAGACAAAAGGCGGCGGCGATGATATACGCAATTTACAATTGCTATGTGGAAGCTGCAATAGTCTAAAAGCTGATAAAGATATGGCGTACTTGAAGCTGAAATTAAAAAAGCTGAAAATTATTTAAGAATAAGATAATAAGCTTTTTCAAATATTTTTAGAGAGTGAAAAACAGCAGCCCTTACATAGCTTGTCAATGATGGACTTTCGCTTCCTAAAGGAGTTACGTTTTATATCAACATGCTAAACTTGCTATCGTGTAATGTAGGCTTTTGCCATGTTGTTAAGAAAGGCCATTCATGTATGGGGCATATTTTCTGTGGAAAACACCTGTTGTTGTGTGTATAGATGCATCTCACCTGTTGTCGTGTTTATAGATGCATCTTAGCACTATTTATCTTTCAAATTTTAGAGCCTATAAAAAAGTTTCCTTAAAACTGAACCGGAAACTAAACATCTTTATAGGTGAGAATGGGGCTGGCAAAACTAATTTGTTAGAAGCCTTTTATTTTTTGGCACGCCAGAAATCTTTTAGGAAAGCTGGGCTTCCGCAGTTACTGCATGATGGAGCTGAAAGTTTTTCGCTTACTTTGTATTTTGAACGTGGCAAAGAAAAGCATACGCTTAACCTTGGTTATACGAGGCTAGCTGAAGCTCAAGGATGGCGGAAGCGGCTCTTGCTGAACAAAAGACCGCCACAGCGAGAAGAGAAACTCTTTAACTTTATCAAGGTTTTGTTATTTACGCAAGATGATGTGCAATTAGTGCATGGCAGTCCCTCGTTGCGCCGAAATTTTTTTAATGCTTCATTATCACTGGAAGCGCCTAGTTATAAAGAGAGCTTAGCCGAGTATCAAAAATTACTCAGCCAGCGAAACAAGCAGCTTCGCCTTCTTCGCTATAAAAAAATGCAGCGAGAAAGCCTTACTCCGCTTACTCGCTGGGATGCTCCTTTGGCATTGCAAGCGGCCAGAGTAACAGCCTTACGTTTTGCTTTCATCAAGGCGATAGCCCAGCGTTTTGCGCATTACTTTTCTGAGCTAGCACAAAAGAAAGATTGCCCAGCTAGGCTAGCCTATAGCTATAGCCTAGCTGGGACTTCTTACTTGCTAGACCCTATGCAAGAGAAAGAGCGTGGGAGGTATAAGATTATACAGAAAACAAGAGGGGCTTTGAATAGCGAAAACATGGCGCTAGATGCTAAGTTTTACTTAGCATCTTTAAAAGCGGCAGAAAAGAAAGATCTGCGTTTTGGACATAGCTGCGTAGGACCGCATACTGAAGATTTTGTTTTTCTGGTGAATGGCCAAAATGCGCAGCATCGTCTTTCACAAGGCGAGACAAGGGCTTTGGTGAATGCTTTAAAACTATCTATGCATTGGCTAACGGTTAAGCGCGAGGGCATCCGCCCTCTCTTGCTTTTAGATGATGTTTTTGCCGATTTAGATCAAGCAAAAATAAGGGCCTTACTTAAGGCTCTTATGGATAGTGGCCAGGCTATTATAGCCTGTGCTAACGAAGA
>JAUXHF010000162.1 GCA_030621685.1 Spirochaetota bacterium | reverse complement strand
CCCAGTAACTCAAAAAAACATTAGCAGCAGCTAGTTTAGCGTATGGATATCCAACGGCTACGATGGGTATCCACAATATTGGGTTCCCAGCCTTTTACTTTCTTAGAGACAATATGTTTAGAGACATAGTAATAAATAGGAATTTTCCCATACCCACTAAGCCCAACTTTTTCTAGCTCGGCAAGCACGGTAGCACGTTTTTTTAAATCGGTTATACGGCTTGCTTGCTTAGAGAGCTGGGCAGCCTTAGGATCAAAGAAACGTCCATAATTGTAGTCACTTTCAAGGAAAATGTCTGTGAAAGTGGTAGGGTCGTTATAATCGCCTATCCAACCAGCGCGACCTATTTCAAATTGTGCATCTTGTAGGTTTTTATAATGGACTTTCACCTCTTGGTTGAAAAGCTTTGTTTTCACATAAATCTGTTTCCACATGGCCGCTACGGCAATGGCTATTTTTTTATGACCTTCATCGGTATTGTATTTCAATTCAAGTTCAAGCGGATTAGAGGCAGAGAAGCCTGCTTCTGTCATCAGTTTTTTAGCTTCAGCTATATTTCGTTTATACGAACGGTTATAACCGGCTACCCTAGCTTGTTTTCCAAAAGGGACGTAATTATTCACACTAGGTGGAACAAAGGAATAAGCCGATATTTGACCTTCGCCCAATATTTTTTGGGTAATGATATCTCTATTTATTCCCAAAGAGAGGGCCTTTCTAACTTGAACGTTTTTTAGTTTTGGAAGTTTTGTGTTCACAGGGTAATAATAAATTCCAAGATATGGCGAAATCTTAAGCTCTTTACCAAAATCTTTCTTAAGCCGAGTAACTTGCCCTGCGGGAATAGAAGCGGTAAAATGAAGACCTCCAGACCTGTAGCGATTAAGTTCAGAGTTTGCATCTTCAATAGGATAAAATTCTACAGCTTCAAGTTTCACATTTTTCGCATCGAAAAATTTAGGATTTTTCACTAAACGTATAAGCGTTTGTACTCGCCACTCTTCTAATTTGAAAGCACCTGAGACAACAATGTTTTCTTTTTTTGTCCAGTCTTTGCCATGCTTTGTAACCACATGTTCGGGAATAGCCCAAGATGTGTAATGCGTAAGCTGCTCGAGAAAATAAGGCACGGAATTTAACAAGGTAATTTCTAAGGTAGAGCTGTTTATGGCTTTCACCCCTAGCATATCTACACTAAGTTCGCCCTTATTTATTTCTGGAGCGTTTTTTATGGGATACAGAATAAAGGCATAACGAGATGCCGTTTTAGGATCCATAATACGCCGTAATGAAAACAAAAAGTCTTGCGCCGTAATTGGCTTCCCATCTGACCATACTAAGCCTGAGCGAAGTTTGAAAGTATATACTTTGCCATCGGCAGAGATTTTCCAGCTTTCTGCTAAGCCGGGCAGAAGCTTACCATCGGCGGCATAGGTGGTAAGGCCCATAAACATATCGCCAATGATATAATTTTCCCAAGTACCCGAAGCATAATGAGGGTCTAAGGTGGCAGGCTCTCCGCCATTGCCGCGTTTTAGCACTTGTGCTGCCAAAATGCCTTGCGCCATCAGCAATATCAAAGCTAGGCCAAGTAGTATTTTAATTGATTTTTTCATGAGTTTCCTCCGTTATTTTTCCATCTCATCCTGCAAAAGTTTAACCTAGAAAAACTACCTTTCAGCATAAGTATAGATAAAGGCCTAGCTGCTAAAAAAACAGTAACAGGTATAGGCCTTTAAATAAATATTTAATGAAAGTTTTTCATGACTAGAAACTATGACATCAGATTGATAGAGCAATTAGTTTTTAACTTTTAGCTTTTAGTTTTAGCTGTTAAGTTATTTTTTCATTATAGCATAAAATTTTATTAAAAATGATTATTATGGTTTTTTTTGTAAGCATTAAAAATCAAAAAGTTATATGAATTTTATGGTATAGTAAAAATAATGCAGTTTTAAAAAACTCTTTCGAGGAAAAGGATATGCAGGATATTCAGGATATGCAAAAAAATAATACTTTTAGCTTTAATCGCAGTGATTTTCCCAAAGATTTCATCTTTGGGACGGCTACATCTAGTTATCAAATTGAAGGCAGTAGCTTGGGCGACTGCGGCAGAAGCCACTGGGATGACTTTGCAGAAACTCCGGGCAACACCTACAATCAGGAAACGGCTGCCTTGGCATGCCAGCACTATAATCATTGGCAGCAAGACTTAGATCTCCTTAGGTTAGGCGGCTTTGATGCCTATCGTTTTTCGGTATCCTGGGCGAGAATTTTCCCAAATAACATGAAGCAGCCAAATCCTAAGGCTCTCGATTTTTACGATAAACTGGTAGACGGCATGCTAGAACGAGGGATACAACCTTTTTGCTGCCTGCATCATTGGGATTTGCCCTCGTATCTTGCCGATAAGGGTGGCTGGCGCAATAGAGACACAGCTATATGCTTTGCCGAATTCTCAAGTTTTGTCTACCGCCGCTTAGGCGATAGGCTTGCTGGCACGAACACCGTTAATGAGCCTTGGTGCATTGCATGGCTAAGCCATTTCTTGGGCCTACATGCGCCGGGGTTACGGGATATCCGTGCTGCCAGCAGGGCTATGCATTATGTTCTTTTAGCCCATGGGCTTGCCATGCAGGCTCTTCGCGCAGAATCTGGGAAAAACCTAGGTATTATCTTGAATTTCGAGAAAATTGAGCCTATCGACCAGAAGCCAGAAAACATCGAGGCTGCCGCCTTAGTCGAGGGGATTTACAATCGCTGGTTTCTGCAGGCAATATTCAAAAAATCTTATCCTAGCAATGTGCTTGAGCAGCTTTCGCGGCATATGCCCGAAAACTATGAACTTGATTTTCCCATCATAGCCCAGAAATTAGATTGGCTTGGCATAAATTATTATACGCGAGCGCGGATAGCTTCGGGCCATGCCCAAAACAAACTTATCGTGAAGCAAGAAAAAGGTGACCTGCCGCAAACAAGCATGGGCTGGGAGATTTATCCCCAAGGCATACATTACATTATTCGCTGGATACATCAAAACTATACGAAGAATCTTCCTCTCTATGTTTCAGAAAACGGTATGGCTTGGCATGATGCGGTGGAATCTGATGCCGTTCACGACCATAGGCGAGTGCGCTATTTCAATGATCATATTCATGAAGTAAAAAAGCTTGTTAGCGATGGAATTCCCTTAAAAGGTTATTTTTGCTGGTCCTTGTTAGATAACTATGAATGGACTTTTGGCTATAAAGAACGTTTTGGCCTTGTTCACGTTAACTTTGAAAGTCAAAAGCGAACACCTAAAGATAGCTTTTTAGCTTTCAAAAAATCCCTTAGCACGTAGCGCTCCACGTTGTTTAGCCAGATAGCTATGAATTTTTTATACACGCTTATTGAATTTTCTTTGCTTTTATAAAAATTACAGAGCATTCTAAAATTCTTATGCCTCCTATGAAACTATGCTATGCTAAATTAGAATTGTATTAAAACTAAAAGTATAGTATTTCTATTCAAGTTTACTTTTATCCTCGCCATACCATAACCAAGCGCTGGCATAGTGAAAAGTATTCAAAATAGTTTTTAATATAAGTAACAAATCAGAGACCCCACAGGTACAGCCCAGGAGGTACCATGAAAAAAATTATTCAAAAAATAATTCTTAGCGCAGTTCTGCTATCTTTTCTTTTCCATATAGGTTATTCAGAGCAAACAACCTTGAAAGTATTGCATTACTTGGATAGAGCAGATACTGTTTCCACTGAAAATTTCAATCAGATACTAGCAGGATTTAAGAAAAAAAACCCAAATATCAACTTAGAATTTGATTATTTAGTAAATGAACCCTATCATAACAAACTGCAAGCCTTAAATGTTGCTAACCAGCTTCCAGATTTGATTTTTCTTTGGCCGGGAAAAAGAACGGGACATGTTACCTCCAGTGGGAAAATTAAAGACATCAGCAGCAGAGTAAAGCCCTTTGCCAAAAAATTCTCGCCGGCAGCCGTGGTTGACCAGGGTGCTAATGGGGAAATTTATGAATTACCCGAGCAAGTTACCGCTACCCATGTCATGTATGTAAACAACAAACTTCTTCGGAAATTAAAACTGAAATTCCCAAAAACCTTTCAAGAACTCATCAATCAAGGAGACAGCATCCGCAAAGGCGGATACATTCCTATTGCTATGGATAACAAAGATGGCTGGCAAATGCAGTCTTGCTTGCTTAGTGCTTTAGTAGAAAGAACAGGGGGAAGAGATTGGCTTAACAGAGCTGTAAAAGGAAAGGCTTCTTTTGCCGACCCTGAATTTGTAAGGGCTCTAAGTGTTATTAAAACCTTAAACGATAACAAAATGTTCTCGCCGGGTATTAACCAAGCCGAATACGGCAGAGCGCTTTCAGATTTCGTAAATGAAAAAGCCGTCTATTTCATAGATGGCGGCTGGAGAGTGCCTAACATTATTGGTGAGATGGATGAGTCCTTGCATCGCCATGTGTCTTTGGAAGTTTTTCCGGCTTTAGCTAATGAACAAGGCCTTTCTGGTTCAACCTCTGTAGTAGCAGGCACGGGCTTTGGCATGAACGCTAAACTAAGCGGAGCGAAAGCCGATGCCGCATGGGAATGGATATGGTATTACTCAGGGCCCGAAGGCGGTAAAATTAAAACTAAACAAGGATGGATACCTGCCTACAAATTAGCACAGCCCGGAAATGCCAACGTTATTACTAAACGCCGTGCTAAATTTTTGGGCAACACCCCCGGTGGCTACGTTATTGATGCTGTAGTTGATGCTGCAGGCATCGGAATCTTGCAGCCACAAATACAAGAGATGATGTTTGGCGTGCTTAGCCCGCAAAAAGTTGCCGATAATTTTCAAGCCTGGGTTGCTGCTAACCGCTGAAATATCCATCGCACCCCCTAGAATAAGCAGAATAAGTTTTTGGGGCAAGTGTAAAAAAGCCTAAGGACACATATACAGGGCATATACAGGGCATATACAGGGCATATACAGGGCATAT
>JAUXHF010000161.1 GCA_030621685.1 Spirochaetota bacterium | reverse complement strand
TCCTTCCGGCACGTGGGCCTACAATCGTTTTGCCAGTAATGCCTTTTTCCGAGCTAGTTATTGAAAAGTTATCAATAGTAGCATCTTTAATGGCAGCAAATAATCCGACATTGCTTTGGGTGCTACGCTGGATAGTTAATCCGGTAAGCGATTTGCCAAGCCCATAAAGCCTGCCCGTGAAAGGAGCTGTTTGGCTTCCAATGGGGCTGTGGTTGGGCTGGGCTGCAGCGCTAAGGTCTCTTACAATCACATAGGTGCCTTGCAGGGGATAGGCTGAAGAGCTATTGATAGAAGTAAGTTGTGAGTAGCTTCCTATTTTGATGAAGTTCTCTTGTTGAATTTCTTGCTGGATGTTTTGGAATAGAGTTCCTTCGCTATCTTCAAAATTAATTTCAAGGGATAAACTACCTCTTCCTTGGTTAAGCAAGTCTAGGGAAACTTCGGTTCGCTGGCTACTGGCTATTCCTTTAGCAGTTACCGGAGGCGATCTGGTAGACGAATCATTTATTGTATATTGGTAGCTGATGTTTTTTTCTGGGGCGGAATCGAAGTGGATGGCCATAGAAAAATCTTCAAGGTTTTCTGGAGTTACAATGTTAGCCGAGAAGCTGATGCGAGCACCGCGGGTAGTAAAACTTTGGATATCAGAAAAAGAATATGTTTTAAATCTATCTTCTACTAAAATAGAGGCGAAATATTCTTTTTTCGGAAACATGACTTCTGGTGGAATAGTATATTGCTTTTCGCTTATGGGCTGACTTCTATACACAAAATTACTCTGGGCTAAATCTTGGGGGCTTTCAGCAAGTTGCAGGTAGTAAAATTCATCACCTTCTTCATAAAAAGCACCGCCCCAAGATAGGGATACGCCTTTGTTGTAAGACAGATTCTTGTTGTTCGTTTTATTGCCGATAGGATTGAGGCGCACTGGCTTTGGCGGAATATTTTTTCCCGTGCTGAAGTTTCGTATTTTTGAAGTATTCTCCGCAAGCCCATCGCTACTAGCAATCATCCAGTAGTAACTAGAGATTGGGTCTAAGTTTGATTTGGGGTAGAAGTAACTTAGGCGACTTATATTGCTGGCTACTAAAAAATCTTCTTTGTCAAAGAATAAATCTTCTTCATTTTGTGAAACATAGAGGTTATAAAGAATTTCATCTTGGTCGGGATCAGAGCTTGCCTCCCATGAGAAAAGCATGTCATTAATCCGACCTACTCCGCGGCTATTATTAAGCGGGCTAGCAAGAAGAGGGCTTGTTGGTGCTTGGTTTTTCGTTGAAAAACTGAACACAGGCGATACGTAATTTTCAAGTATGACTTCAGTGCTTTCAGATTGCCTTAATTCTTTAGCTGTAACTTTCCAAAAATAGGTACTGCGTGCAAAAAGCTTTTGGGCATCTATAATGAAAATGTTATTATGCAGGCTATCGGGAGTAATGAGCGCTGAAGTATCTTCTAAAATAACAGCTTCGGCGTTAGTAGAAAAATATATGTTATAGAGAAGTATGTTCTCGTCATTACTCAAAGGAAGCCGTCGCCACGTTAGCGAAACCGGATTGGTGGCAATTCTATCTTTTGAGTTATTTAATGGCTCTACTATCTCTAAGGGGCTAACTGCGTTAGCCCCGCCGGCCTTAAAACTATAAACATCGGAAAGGGTGTCATCAAAACCATCAGAGGCTTTCACTCGCCAATAATAGGTAGTAAAAGGCGCTAATTTCTTGTTGAAGCTAAACGATGGTGCTTTCAAGTTTTCGCCAATGGCTGTTATGGCAAGGGCAGCACTACGGCCTTCAAGAAAAAGTTTGTTTTCGTCTATAGAAAGATAAATATTATAGCTAATGGCATCATTGTTAGCATCATCACTTGGCATCCAGCTGAAATTCAGGGTTTCAGAAAAGCTCTCTTCGGCTTTATCTTCTGGACTGAGCAGAGAAAATTGGCTAGGCGGGCTATTGTTAGCCGAAGTGAAATTTTGAATAATAGATTTTTTTTGCGAAAAGCCATCATGGGCTTCAACATACCAAAAATATTGAGTCTTGGGTGTCAGCATTGAGCTGGGGAGCTGGTAATAACTCTTACTCGTAACCGTATCTAAAACTATGTCTTCAGCATAACGTTGCTGTAAGATGGAATTGTTCACGGCAAGGGCTTCGCGGCTTAAGGCTATTTTCACTCTATAGTTAATGGGGTCATTATCTTCATCCTCGCTTTCAAGCCAAGTAAGAAGGGTGTCTTCATAGCGAGGAACATCTAGGGCAAAGTTATCGGGGCTGATGATTTGGGGGGCACTTGGCTGGCTGTTGTTGTAAAACTGAAAGTTTAGACGACGGATAACCGAAGTCCCTTGGCGCTGAATTTTGATAAGGTATTTTCGTGTTCGTTCATCGCCTTCAAAGTTTTCAGGCATTACGCTTAAGCTGCCATTGGGGTTTAGCTGTACAAGCGAATCTTTGGGCTTAATGAGGATCTGCGTCACTCCCGAGGCCGTACCGTTTATTTGCGGAGGCCTTATGCTGTAGTTTCTTTGCTCTAACTTTATGGTATGCTTTGTTTGGCGATAGCGGAAATTTAATGTGGGCGGCGTAAAGAATGTTTCAACAGAGTAACGTGTAAGTGTTTTGTTGTCTTCGGCCACCACGCTGATAGGCAAAGTATTTCCTTCAAAGTAACTTCTTGCTAAACGTAAGGTTAATAATGATTGGTTTTTTATAACCTTACCCGAGAAGATGATAGATGCTTTTTGCGGCAAATCAAAGTTTACCGTAAATTCTGTTGTCTCATCTACCACGTAGCCAGATTGGATATCATCAAGGGTTATAACAGCATATATCCGTTGCGCCGAGCTACCTGGCAGGTCATCAATCGAAAAGCTTATATCTCTTGTCAAAAAGGGGTTATTTCTTTTCTGTAACGTGAAAAGAATGACCTTTGAGTCGCTAGAGAGCTTTTTCTCTAAGGTGGTCGTTCCTGATGTGCTGGTACAGGAGTAGATGAAGAGTAGAATTCCAGTGCAAAGACCAAGCCATCGAAAAAAGCCTTTGCATGTAATCCATAGTTTTCGAAGCCTATAGTTCATTTGTAGTTCTCCAGTAATTTTCTTGTGAAAGAAGTAAATAGATAATAAATATTTTAGCTTCTTTATAGTAAAGTATACTACATTTCGTGTATGGGTTCAATGAATTTTGTAATTTTCTTCGAGAAAGCATGGAAGGCTAGGCCTTTAAAAAAATTAATACTTTTAAGCGCTTTATCTTTTAATGAATGCCTTTTAGCTAATGTTTTTGAACGTATTATGCTTTTAATGATGGGATTAAAAGGTTTGAGTAAAAAGAGATAGCAGCGAGAGCCGTATCATGGCTGTATGCGAAATTGATGCTTTTTATAAAAAGATACTACTGTGCTATGTTTGAGAAAGAAATATTTGAAAACAGAGTTAAACTGGGCCAAAAAAGATCAGCTAAATATTTTTGGTATATAAATTTAAATTCGGTTTTTTCTTCTTATTTGTTTTTTTCTTCTTTTTTGTTTGGAAGCAGCTAGTATTTTTTTGAAAAAAAATATTTTCAGAGAAAAACCATGCTAATATAGTAGTAAATGTCTAGAATAGTAGTAAATGTCTAGAAAATATTTTATGAAAACATCTGGGCATGGTTTAAAATAAAAACTTATAATAAGAACATAGGAAAGAAAATTATGAAAAATAAAGTAAATAGAGTAAATAGAGCGCTGAAAGTGCTGTTTATTGTAAGCATTATATGTAGCCAGTCTTTAGGGCTAGGGTTATATGCTGCAACAATTACCTTGGAACTGAAAAACCTGAAAGCAGGAAAAGATGCAAGTAAATCTACTATAGTTTGTAGCATAGTTGCAACAAGTAAAGAGTCGTTTGAGGACATGGACACAGAAGCGGGTCCTGTTGGAATGGTAAAATATGGTGAAATAGCGTACAGCGGTTGCGTTAGAGTATTTGGAGAAACCATGTCAGTACGAATTGGTGATGTTCCTGCTGATAACTATGCGGTGCGTTCATTTATTGATGAGAACAGAGATGGGATGTTAGAGATGAATGTCCTGGGCATCCCGAAAGAGCCGGTAGCTATTTCAGGCAAGCAAAGGCTAGGGCCTCCCAAGTTTTCTCGTGCTGCCGAGCATGTTTCTGCCGATGAAGATAAGGTTTTTACCTTAAAATTTTAATAAGGTTCGAATAAAAATTTAATTTTTTCTGAAAAAGGAGAACATTATGAAAAACATAGACAAGACTAAGAAGTTTCTTGAAAACAAAGTTACACGTAGAAAATTTATTCAAAACACGGCCATGACTAGCGTTTCCATTGCGGCTGTTGCCGCTGTGGGGGGCCATGATAGCCGTTTATTTAGCCAAGGGCAACAAAGCTGGCGTAGCCAATTTTACGATAGCTTAGATAAAAACCCTTGGCTCTATGCTTTTAAAGGGGTAAGTGAACAAAAGCTTGGCCCGGCAGGATTGGTGCAAATATCTGGGAAAATCCCTAAAGGTTTGCGTGGAACCCTGTATAGAAATGGCCCTGCCCTTCATGAAATGGGCTCTTTGCGCTATCATCATCTTTTTGATGGAGATGGCATGGTTCAGGCTTATCATATTGGAAATAACACGGTAGGTCATTTGGGACGTATCATTCAAACAAAGAAGTTTAAAAAAGAGTTTTCTGCTGGGAAAAGACTGTTGGATGGCTTTGGCACATCTGTGCCGGGCGCGGAAAGAGCCTATACTTCTAGCGATGACTTAAACGCTGCTAATATTTCAGTGCTTCACCATCACGGTAAATTTTTTGCTCTTTGGGAAGGCGGCTCTGCCTATGAGGTAGACGAAAAAACTCTAGAGACGGTGGCTCCTTACGTGCTAGGCGAAGGCTTAGAGGGCTTTCCGTTCGGCCCGCATCCGCGTGTGGAGAAAGATGGTACTTTGTGGAATGTCGGCTATTCGCTGGCTAGGCAAGGTTTGGTGCTTTATCATATTGATGCCCAAGGAAAAATGCTGAAATGGAAATTCTT
>JAUXHF010000115.1 GCA_030621685.1 Spirochaetota bacterium | reverse complement strand
TCATTCCCCAATAACTATTTTCAAAGCTAAAACCATTCTTACGATGGACTTTAATTTTCCCGAGGCAGAGTATGTTGCGGTAGCTGAAGGAAAAATCTTAGCCCTAGGTGGCGATGAGCTGCTGGCCTATTTTCCTGATGCCAAGCGAGAATATTGTTTTGCCGAAAATTTCATCATGAAGCAAGGCTTACGAGCTAAGGTAAAGGTACTATAAACATGTATGCTATTCATTCCCCAATAACTATTTTCAAAGCTAAAACCATTCTTACGATGGACTTTAATTTTCCCGAGGCAGAGTATGTTGCGGTAGCTGAAGGAAAAATCTTGGCGCTAGGTGGCGATGAGCTGCTGGCCTATTTTCCTGATGCCAAGCGAGAATATCGTTTTGCCGAAAACATCCTTATGCCCGGCCTTGTTGAAGCCCATGCGCATATGATGAATGGCTTCATATGGAAATACAGCTATATTGGCTTTCAAGAACGAATTGACCCAGGTGGGAAAATCTGGCATGGGCTTAGTGAAATAGAAGAGGTTTTAGCACGTCTTAAAGCCAAAGATAAAATGCTAGCGGCAGGTAGCCCGCTGATAGCTTGGGGCTTCGATCCTATTTTTCTGGCGGGCAAGCGCCTTACTTGCAGAGATTTAGATGATGTATCTAGAGATAGGCCTATAGTTGTGTATCATTCTAATTTCCATCTTATGACGGTTAATTCAAAAGTGCTTGAGGTGGTGGGCTTTACTGAGAAATCTGACCTGCAAGGCCTACAGCGTTTTTCTGATGGCCAGCTAAACGGCGAGCTTCATGAAATGGCGGTGATGTTTCCCATCGATAGACGTTATAAAATTGGGCTTTTCAACGTAAGCCAAGAAAAAAATGCTATAAGAGATTATGCGAAGACGGCTGTTAACGCCGGGGTAACCACGGCGACCGATCTTTTCAATGACCTCTCTAGCGATGATCTTCGCTGCCTGCAATCTGTTTGCAACGAGCCCGGCTATCCTTTGCGTTTAATGCCCATGCTTAATGCCTTGCAAGATACGCCGCAGAACATAGCGAAACGAAGCTTGGAATGTAAAGATGCATCTACAGAAAAACTGATACTAGGCGCTGTGAAAATTATAACAGAAGGCTCTATTCAAGGCTACTCGGCAAGAGTGAAATGGCCGAGCTACGTAAATGGCAGAGAGAATGGTATTTGGAATATCGCTCCTAAGAGATTGCAGGAGCTTATGGTTGAGTTAAATCGCGTGGGCATACAAGCGCATATTCATGTGAACGGAGATGAGGCCTCTGAAGTGGCCATAGAGGCTGTGAAATTTGCTTTAAACAAGCATCCACGTTTCGATCACCGTCATACGCTTCAGCATTGTCAAATGGCCGATAGAGCGCAGTTCTTAAAAATGCGTAATCTTGGTTTGGGCGTGAATTTGTTTGCTAACCACATCTACTATTTTGGCGACCAGCATAGGGATGTAACCATAGGCCCTGATAAGGCTAGGAGGATGAACGCCTTTCGCACGGCTTTAGATTTGGGCATCCCTTTGGCCATTCACTCCGATGCGCCGGTAACGCCGCTGGGCCCGCTTTTTACGGCTTGGTGTGCCGTAACCAGAGAGACGTATAGCGGAAAAACCTTAGGCTCTAAGCAATGTCTTAGCGTTGATGAGGCCCTTCATGCTATTACTTTGGGCGCTGCCTATAGTTTGCATATGGATGATAAAGTTGGCTCGATAGAAATAGGGAAGTATGCTGATTTTGCGGTACTCAATAAACATCCGAAAAGCGTCTCTGCTTTGAGAGATAGTAAGGTGCTGGCTACGGTGTTAGGTGGCACTATTCATATGTGTTAATATCTGCTTAGGGTTTTGCTATTACTATTTGTTTGAAACATAGGCTGAATAGATGAGCGTGCATGGTTCGCTTCCTAGCTGTATTATTACAAGGTATTTGGGTTTAGAAAAATAGGTTTAGGAAAATAGGCTTAAGAAAACAACCTTGCTTAACCATTTGCTTCGCAAGGTAAAGGGTAGAGGGTAGGCAGGTATTGCGGTACTCAATAAACATCCGAAAAGCGTCTCTGCTTTGAGAGGTAGTAAGGCGCTAGCTACGGTGTTAGGCTGTACTATTCATATGTGTTAATATCTGCTTAAGATTTTGCTGTCACTATTTGTTTGAAACATAGGCTGAATAGATGAACGTACATACTCCGCTTCCTAGCTGTATTATTACAGGGTATTTGGGATCAGGAAAAACAACCTTGCTTAACCATTTGCTTCGCAAGGCAAAGGGTAGACGTATTGCTGTACTGGTAAACGACTTTGGCGATATGGCTATAGATGCGGATCTCATTCTTTCGAAAGAGGATGACACGTATGTGCTGAGCAATGGCTGTATATGTTGTTCCATCGGCGGGCAGTTTTTCAAGGCTATAGATTCCATCCTAAAACGAAGAGCCAACTTAGATATTCTCTTAATAGAAACAAGCGGAGTAGCCGATGCACAGGTGCTAGCAGACATCGCCAAAGCCGAAGCAGACTTACTGCTAGATGGCGTGGTAACCGTAGTAGATAGCTTGGAGCTGCAGGCATGTTTGAAAAACACGCTTTTGAAAGATACCTTGGAAAGGCAGCTTAGGGCAGCCACCATCGTGCTGCTTAATAAGACGGATAGAGGAATAGATGTGCAGAAAAACTATGCCACTATTCAAAGGCTTAACCCGCATGCTCATATTTTTAAGACCTCGCATGGACGTATCGATAGCGATATTATTTTAGATGCTTCTTTGAATAGCCACCAGCCTATGCATGCCCTAGCAGCTGTCTCTCTACCTAAAGATGCTAGGCTAGATCATCAAAATATTTTTTTCCGCTGGTCTTGGCAGGGCAGCTGTTTCCTCCCTAGAAAAGCGTTGGAAAAATTCTTAGATAGGGCAGCGCCCCTTGCCTATAGGATGAAGGGCTTCGTGTATCTTTGTGATGGCAGTTTGCTAGCCGTCCACTCGGTAGCTGGCCAGTATACGTTAAGCAAGGCTAGCATGTCTTTGAAGAAGTCTTTCATGGCAAAGCAAGTTTCAGAGACTTCTCTTGTTGCTATCGGCCTAAAAAGCAAAGAGCCTAACTTTGAAGCTGGCAGAATAGAACAACTCTGGCAAGAAGCCTTGGCTGAAAAACAAAGAGCTTTTTGAGAGCTTGGCATGGCGCTAGAGGATTTCTAGAAATTTAGAAAAGCATAAATGGGTTGATGTTAAACTAATAAGCATTAAGCGTTGGAAAAGAATTAAAAGATAATAAAGCAAATAAAGCAAAAATAAAAAAGCAAAAGAGCAAACAATCACAACATATGAATTATTTACAATACAATGGGAAATTATATAGATGAATGAAAATGAGAATAAAAATAAACTACTGAAAATACTAAAGGAGATATTCCAGCTTGATAGAAGCGATTTAGACTTTGGTATCTATCGTATTATGAACACGAAGAGCGAAGAGATTAAAAATTTCTTAGATGAAGACCTGTTGTCAAGCGTGGCAAATGCTTTTCATGCAAATAAGAGCGACTCAATAAAAAAAAAGTTAGATGAAGCAATTGGGCAAGCAGAATCGCTTGAGGTAGATCCAGAAACACTTCCAAAAGTAAAAGAACTTAGGGAAAAACTGGCATCAACATCTACTCCTACCATGCTTGAAAACGATGTATTCTCGCACCTAATTGACTTTTTCAGGAGGTATTACAAAGATGGCGATTTCCTAAGCCTTAGAAGATACAAAAAAGATGTTTATGCCATACCTTACGAGGGCGAAGAAGTAAAACTCCACTGGGCGAATAGCGACCAATACTATATCAAAAGTGGCGAGTATTTTAGAGATTATACATTCACAGCCGGGAGTAAAACTATACATCTAAAACTTAGTGCTGCCGAAGAAGACAGCGATAATAACAAAGCCGCAAATGGCAAGGAAAGAAGATTTGTACTCTTAGAGAGCGAGGAGAAAAAGCCTTGTGAAATTATTGATAATCAGCTCTACATAAACTTTGAGTATAAGGCTATAGGCAAAGAAAAGCAAGAGATGCTGAACCAGCAAGCGAGAGCTAAGGTACTTGAGAGCATTGAAGCTGTAGAGTTTATAAGCGTGCTAAACACGCCAATGCCAACAGAGAAAAATGGAAGCAGAACTATCTTTGAAAAGCATGTAACGAGCTACACAAGCAGAAACTCTTTTGATTACTTCATCCACAAAGATTTGGGCAGATTTCTTTGCCGAGAGTTAGACTTCTACATCAAAAATGAAATGTTATTTTTAGATGACATTATGCATAGCCCTGTTATGTATGAAGAGGTCATGAGTAAGATTAAAATCTTCAGGGAAGTATCGAAGAAGATTATCGCATTTTTGACGGAGCTGGAAGAGCTTCAAAAAAAATTATGGGAGAAGAAAAAGTTTGTGATAGAGACGAACTACTGCATCACTCTGGGTAAGATTGATGAGAAATATTATGCTGAAATTCTTAAATGCAAAAAGCAGCTAGCCGAGTGGAAAACTCTTTTTGACGCTGATATTAAAAGTGTAGATGAGCTAAAAGAGGAAAAATATTTAGTTTTAGATACGAAGTTTTTTGACATGAAATTCAAATACAAGCTATTAAGTGAGTTTGATAATATCGATGAAGAAATTAATGGCGTGCTTATCAACAGCGAAAACTTTGGAGCATTAAATCTGCTTCAACGCCGATACAAAGGGCAAATAAAAACTATATATATTGACCCACCTTATAATACTGGTAAAGATGGCTTTTTATATAAAGATAATCTTCAACATAGCTCTTGGATGAGTTTTATGTACGACAGGTTAGCTTTAGGTAGAGAGTTGATGAGTGATAATGGGAATTCATTCACAAGTATGGATGATAATGAAATAGATAAGCTTAAACTATTACAACATAGGGTATTTGGGGATGATAATTATTTGGGACAGTGGAACTGGTTTAAGTCGGCTACACCTCCAAATCTATCACTTAAAATTAAAAAGAATATTGAGTATGTGTTGGGGTATGAAAAAGTTAAAGATTCAACTAAATATAGAGGAGTTCAAAAAATAAGTTCTAGTGATGACCCGTTTACTAAGCCTCAAAATACTCTTAAAAAATTGATATTTCCACCTATGAGTATTAACTGCAAGTTTAAAAACACAAAAATTATTGCTGGAGTGTATGGAACAACAAAATATCCTAACACCCTATTAAATGATATGTTTGTTGTAGATGGTAAAAACACTAATGAAGTAATTTTTGAAAATAAATTTATTTGGACACAAAATAAATTAGATGAAGAACTTGATAATATGACAACAATTAACTGCTCTAAAAATATTGTTATTTCTTATAAAAAGAGTAATTATGACTTAGAAGTACCACCTAACTTTATAGATGAAAGTGTTGGTGTCTCAACAACTGAACAAGCAGGTAATAATCTAATTGACATATTCAATAGAGAAGTGTTTAAATATCCAAAATCAGTTTCTCTAATCCAGTATTTGTTGCAATATAAGGCATCTTCCAATATGGTTATCGACTATTTCGCTGGCTCTGGCACAACAGGGCATGCCGTTATAAACCTAAACCGTGAAGATGGCGGAAAAAGAAAATATATCTTAGTGGAAATGGGGGAGTATTTTGACAGCGTTATGAAAGCGAGAATACAAAAAGTAATCTACTCGGATGGCTGGAAAGATGGCAAGCCAATTACTAAAAACGGCATATCTCAAATATTCAAATACTTCAAACTTGAAAGCTATGAAGATACGCTAAATAACCTTACATTCAAAAGAACCAAAGAGCAGGAACAAACTTTATTTGATTACCCAAAAGTTAAAGAAGATTATATACTCAATTACTCTTTGGACGTGGAGAGCCAAAGCTCACTGCTAAACATAGATGCCTTTAGCAATCCCTTTAACTATAAACTAAAAATAGCTACATCGAGTGTTGGCGAAACAAAAGATACGGCTATTGACTTAGTAGAAACATTTAACTACCTCTTAGGTCTTGTAGTAAAACGGATGGAGCTGCTAAATGGCTATCTTGTGGTAGAGGGGCGGAATCTGAAGGGGGAGAAAATCCTTATCATCTGGGGAGACGAGAAAAGCAGCGATGAGCTAACGGCGTTTTTCGAAAAAATGGATTGGTCAGTGTATGACAGAGAGTTTGACATCATCTATGTGAATGGCGATAACAGTTTAGCTAACCTTGGAAAAGATGAAAAGCAGCTGAAGGTTAAGTTAATAGAAGAAGAATTTAAGCAATTGATGTTTAATGGAGAGGGTATATAATGGCTAATGAAGCTGAAATAAAAACATTCAAAAAAGTAGTTGATATGTGTTTAAGTACTGATGTTGATGATTTAATTAACTCAAAAGACTTTGGGAAGTTTGATTCTACAGAGGTTAGGCATGAAATAGAGCACCTATTTAAAATGCTAAACCAGCTCAAAACTTTACCCCTAA
>JAUXHF010000003.1 GCA_030621685.1 Spirochaetota bacterium | reverse complement strand
TGGCCTCCGACTTCAAAAAAAAAGAGAACTTAGAGACTTTCTTTCGAAGCGAAGTGGAAGCTGTAGATATTTTCAAGAAAAAACTCCACGAAAAAAATAAGGAAAGCAACCCTGATAGTGTTACGGAGCTAGAAGCATCCCCCCAAAAAGAGTTAACTGAAAATTTTTATCTAAAATACCCAAGGGTGAAAATTCATGATCATGCTGCCATAGAGATTGAATACCTTTTGGGATGCATGATTTTGTTTCGCAGAGACTTTATTTCTTCTTTGGAATCTACGAAAGCAATTATTCGTGACAAAACATACCATACCATATGTTTTGAAATAGAGAACTTACTTGATAATGTAGGTTTCTACGAGAACGAAGTTTTACCTAAAATTTTTGCTAACTATTTTATGAAGTTAGAGCATTCTTCGAAGGATAAAAATATTTCTGAACGAGCACAGCGTGATGTTTATAAAGCCGTGATTGACCTTATGCGGAGAATAAGCAGAATTCTTAAATGGCTGTCATATCCTAATCAGCGTATCCGCAAAAACTATGGCCTTACCTATAAAAAACACAGCTACGATGTGAAGAGTTTTGCTAAAAAAATTGAAGAAGATTGCAAAGAAATTAGTGATGATTTTGGCCTAAGCGAATTCTTCTAACAACCTTCTTAGAGCAGTAAGCATGCTGCTTGCTCTTCTTAAATTTCTTTTTTTCATACAGCCAGTGCCAAAACCTTGGAAATGGCTCTCTTTCTAAAAAAATATTCACGGATTCTAATATTACTCCGTTTATCTACAAAAGAGTCTTTTAATAAATAGCTATAAAAAAAACCATATTTAGTTCGAGCAAGCATGAAGCATGAGTAGATCTTTTCTGAAAATTGTAGATCAATCTACGTTATTTTTAGCGCTGGTATTCATTTTGGTAGCTTGTAGTGCTGAAAACGATAATAACAAAGAAACAGAACAAGCTAAAAGCACTACAGAGAAAATATTTAGCTTAAGCCCCCGTGAACAAAACGAGCAGCCAATTAACATAGCTGAGGAAAATGCGCGAGAAGAAAAAAATGCTAATGCTTTAAGGGCCTTTTCTTTGCCTGGTTCTGCAGAAGGAGAAAGCTCTGTTAGCGAGAAAGCTGTATCTGAAAAAGATGTTTTGCAGCTAACCAAGAAAAAGCAAAGCGCAAAAACAACAAGTAAATCTGGTGAAACAGTAAGCCCAAAGCCTAGAAAGACAGGAAACAATTTAGAGCTTACGCGCAGCTTGTTTTATAAAAAAAAATATGCTAGGATCATAAAGAAAACATTTGACAAAGGAGAACTTGCCTCGCTTTATTACAAAGCACGTGCCTATGGGGAATTAGCGAAACTTGAGAAGGCAAGGCTGGGGCCTAGTAAGCGAAGAAAAATAGAATTTGTTCAATATGCTAAGCTGCTCTTCAAACGGATAGCCTTGCATGCTAAAGATGAAAAACTTAAGGGGCAAGCTATTGTATGGCTGGGCATTCTTACATGGCGCTATCCTACAAGAAAAGATACACTAAAAACAAGACTTTATCCTTTTAGCTATATTAGAAAAAACTATCCTAAGAGTGCCTTTTACAACGAGGCTATTTTATATAGCGGATTTTTATACGAGGCAGCTAAGATGTATAGCAAGGCTTTCCGTCATTATAAAAAACTTAGCACACTGAATAGCAAAGACAAGCTATTAGATGAGCGTTCTAAGCGGGTTTTAAGCGAAAAACGAGCGTCTATCATATATTTAAAGAATTTAGAGCAAAAACGGCTTTCCCTGCTTAGAAAGCGAGGAAAGCTTTCATCAAAAACTTCGGCTTCTACTTTTACCAAGCAAGCTGCTAGCAAGCCTAAGTTGCCTAGCGAAAAAGAGGCTATAAAGCAAGATTCATCGCCAGTAAAACCGCTAAGAGAAGTAAGGCAGGAAGACAGCTCTGCTTCTTCAAAAGATGAAAATGCTTTTATTTTTGACTAAGTCATACTTACTTAGCAGAACGAGATAAATAAGAGTCTCTATAATTTTATATAATTTTTTTAATATCGGGAGGGATAGATGAAAAAACTTTCAGAATTCTTTGTTTTTACAAAGATACTTTATACTAAAATCATGCTTTTTTATACACTGCATGCCTTTTTAAAACGAATGCATGGCAACACAAAGCGAATGCAGAAACGAAGTGAAATGCTTGATAAATATTTATAAGCAGTTATTAGGCTGCTTATAAATATTGCAGGCATGCTAGCATTTTCTTAAAAAGAAAGCTTTAAAAGAAAGCTTTAATAGAGAGCTGGAGAAAGCTGGCTGTAATTTCTAGCTGTTTTTAGAAATTTTTGCTAAGGGGTTTTTAAATACTGCCGATATTCTAGCTGGAGAGGGGTTTATTATCTTGAGAAAATTTGCTTTTCGATTTGAAGCTTTGCTACACCTTAAAAAAATTGAGGAAGAGCAAGCACTTTCAGAGGTAGCGAAAGTTGTTACTTCGCTTCATGTGCTGCAAGAGAAAAAACAAGAACTTTCACAAAACCTTCAATTTTGGAAAGAGCATTTTCGTAGCGGTGATAGGAGTCTGCCCTATGCCAATATTAGCTTGCAGAGTAAGGATTTTTTAAAAATCCTAGAAAAGCAAGCAGGCCGTAGCACAGAGCTGCTGGTGGAGAAACAGAAGATATACACCGAAAAAATAAAGAAAGCAAAAACTCTTGAAATCCTAAAGCAAAAGCATTATGCCCAATGGAAAAAGAAATATCGAATGCTGAAAAGCCAAGAACTACTAGATTTTGTGGTAGGTGCTGAAATGCGAAAGCAAAAGAATGAAATTTCTTTCTCTGGCTAAGCAGCTCCTAGCATATTTGCATTACAAAAATAAGCCCAATAAAATATAGAGAAAATAGCATGGATTCAATTTCCTCCGTCCTTCATCGTATTTCTAACATTCAAAATAACTTTTCGAAGTATTTTGCTAAGACTTCACAAGTAGCAGAAGCAGGAAAAAATGCTACTGGGCTGGATGCGGCTACGGCGAGCAACACTGGAGCTACGGCGAGCAACACTGGGAATATTGAAGGAGCGACATCTTTTAGTAGCCAGCTACAAAAAAGTGTTCAAAAATCGATAGATGAGCAGGGTTTTTCAGGAAAAACCAGCAATCTTAAATATGCCCAGCCTGAAAAGAAGCCATCGGGGTATTTCGATAAAGATATTGCGCAAGTAGCCGGCAGCTATAATATTCCAGAGGCTTTGTTGCGTTCAGTTGTTAAAACTGAATCTAATTTCAATCCCTTTGCGGTATCGTCTAAAGGAGCTTTAGGGCTTATGCAGCTTATGCCCAAGACGGCAAAAGCTGAGGGGCTTGAAAATCCTTTTGAAGCAAGGCAGAATTTGGAGGCTGGGGCAAGGCATCTTAGCGGGCTTATCAACCAATACGATGGTGATTTTGTAAAAGCCTTAGCGGCCTATAATGCTGGGAGTCCAGCCTTGGTAGATGAAAAGATCCCACCGTATAAAGAAACGCATGATTATATTAAAAAAATACTAGGCTCTTATTTGGAGTATAGTGGTGTTCGTTAAGTATGGCTAGAATTTTATGAAAATGTTACGTATATTTTTTCTTGTTACGGCCAATGTCCTTGGTGTTTTGCTCTTGCTTGGTTTTTTAGGAGTTATCTCGTTTAAAGGGATAAGCACGACCGTAAAACAAAGTATTGGGCTTGCAGAGAATCCTGAACCTTTGGAATATTTTAGAGTACAGCGTGAAAAAGAACTTGAGTTGCTTGAAGAGCAAGAACAACAGAGTTTGTTAGAATCTTTTGAACTTCAAGAACAGCAGCTGGCCTCTCGTGAACAAGACATGCAGCAAAGAGAGCAGACTCTTGTTGAAGAAAGAATAATGCTTCGCAGTGAACGTGAAAACATACTCTTGGAACAAGAACAAAGCCAGCAGCTAACAGCCGAGTTAGAAAGCTATGAGCTGAAAGTACAAGCTTTAGCAGGAAATTTCATTAACATGCGCCCAGAGCTTGCTGCCGAGCGTCTTCTTGCCTTAAATGATGATATTTTAATTTTAGATGTCTTAAAAGCTATGGATGTGAACATAGCTGGGCTAGGCCAGACAAGCATTGTTCCTTATTTGCTATCACTTATGCCTGCCGATGATGTGGGCAGGCTCATGAAAAAATCTACTGTTGGACTGTAGCTGTAGGCTCTGTTTTTTCGAGCATCGGGCTTGTTCTGGGCAAGCTTCTTTCACCTTTCACCTTTCCGCTTGGGCTTTTCTGATACAAGAAGAGAGCGTTTTCCCCTGGGCTTATAAATTCCTGTAAGCCAAGGCTTAGCAGTGCTTATTTAGAATTTCTGCTTTTTCTGATAAATTTATATATATTTTCGTTAGCTATCAAGAAGACTGCTAGCACAGCAAGGCTTTTTGCGAAACTCTAAAAAATTCTGGCTTTTTCTAGGCATATCTAGTACAATAAAAGCATGTTTTCTTGCTATCTAGCGGGGGTTTATATAAGGAGTAAAAAGAGAAACAAGGATGTTTTGAAGAGGAGAAAAACAAGGAGATTTTTTAAAAAGACATTATGAGCGTAGAAGATCCAATGAATTTACGTATGGCGAATGAGACCATGATTCGTAAACAAATCATATCACGAGGCGTGAAAAATGAGCTGGTGATTAAAGCCATGCGTAAAGTGCTTCGGCATGAATTTGTGAGCGAGGAATATTCTGCTTTCGCCTACAGTGATTCTGCCTTGCCGTATAGCGAAGGCCAAACTATTTCACAGCCCTATATAGTTGCTTCTATGGCTGAAATTGTGATGAACGGACGAGTGAGCAAGGGGAAAAGGATCTTAGAAATAGGCACAGGTAGTGGCTATCAAACGGCGGTACTTGCTCAGCTTTTCGAACATGTTTTTACTATAGATATTATCCCAAGTTTTCTGGAATCAGCTAAGGCAAGATTAGATTCTTTGGGATACATGAATGTTAGCTATGCCCAAAAAAATGGCTACGATGGATGGATTGAACATTTTCCTTATGATGGCATTTTGACATCTTGTGCGGCCAGCGAAGTACCAGAAACCTTGCTACATCAGCTAGCCGATGGTGGTTGCTTGACTATGCCTGTGGGCAAGGTAGAACAAGATTTAGATGGATATCCCTATGGCAAAAACACCTTGCCTTTGCAACATATGTTTACGGTAACAAAAAACAATTTTGTTACAGAGCGAAAAAAACTCTATCCGGTTATGTTTTTACCCATGATAGCACCTTTTTTTGGATAATCGAAATGCTTAAGCATTGGATGAAACAGTAAAAATCTAGTTTAAGGTTATGATATGACCTTTATTGTATGGCTTCACAGAATAAAGTAGAGAATCTTTTTCAACAAGAAATTGAATTTCGCTACAAACTCTATAAGAATTTGCTTGAACAGCTTCCGTTTTCAGATATGGAAGATTACGGCATATATTTGTCTTTGTTCACGAAAGAGGTGGAGGCTGGCCTAAAAGAAAAGTTGTCACCCATTACGCTTGTAGAAAAGTTTTTTGAAAAGTATTTTAACAAAAAAAAAGAGCCAGAACAGCTAGATTTGCTATTTAAATTTGTTCAATTTATAGAAAGACAAGTCACTTTATTTGATGCTTTAGAAGAGGCCTCATTTGAAAAGCTAGTTGATCTTGGTGGCGAGGGAAGCCTATCGTATCTGCTAGAAAATGTGCTGACGAAAGGCAAAACTGAAGAGTTAGTAGAGTTCCTGCAAGAGTATCGTGTGCGAATAGTGCTTACAGCACATCCTACGCAATTTTATACAACACCTGTGTTAGGCATTCTTTATAAGCTGTATCTTTCAATAAAAGAAAACGATGTTATTTCGCTGAAGAGCTATCTTTTGCAATTAGCGAAAACATCATTTCGGAATTCTGAAAAGCCGACCTTGAAAGACGAGGCCGAGAGCATTTTGGTCTTTCTGAAGCAGACTTTGTATAAGGCGCTACCCGATATACAAAGGCGATTAAAAGAGCGTTTATCTACAGAGCTTGGCAGAGACATTGATTTGCCGCCCTTGCTTGAAATAGGCTTTTGGCCAGGCGGAGATAGGGATGGAAACCCCTTCGTTACCAGCAAGACTACTTTGGATGTGGCTAATATGCTTCAGAAAAGTATTTTAGAACGATACATTCATGATATTAAAGCCATTGCCGAGAGGCTGACATTTAAAGGCATTTACCCAGCCTTAAAAAAAGTACAACGCCGGCTTATTCATAGTCTTCATGCGCATCGCCAGGATGATACCTACTTAGATGATGAAGGGCCTTATTTTCATCCCGATGAAATTCTTGCTGATCTTAATAAGATTCTTGAGGCTTTACAACGAGGAGATTTCGAACAAAATTTCCATGAGCCGCTGATACTCTTGATGGAGAAGGTGCGAAGTTTTGGTCTACACTTTGCCACGATAGATCTGCGGCAAGATGCCGGCATCCATAATGGCTTAGCGGCGCAGCTTGTTGCTCATTATTTAGGAAAAGAAGATTACCTTCAGCAAAATGATGCTGAGCGTTGCCCGATACTGCTGTCTTTGATTCGGCGATTCCTTAGCATGTCAAGCAAGGAAAAAAAATTTTCTTGTAAAGATGAAAACTCGGCTGAAGCGGATGTTTTTGCTACCGTGCAAGCAGCCTTGAAAATACAGGCGATAAACGGCGAAAAAGGGCTTAACCGTTATGTTGTCTCGCATACTGCGCGGGCATCGGATATTTTGGAGCTTCTTCTTTTCTTTGCGTATATAGGGGCCAGTGGAGAAGACTTGAATTTTGACTTTATTCCGCTCTTTGAAACAATAGCCGATCTTGAAGAGGCAGATAAGATAATGGATCGTCTCTACAGCATTCCGCTTTACCGCCGGCATGTGGAGAAGCGAAGAAACAGGCAAATAGTGATGCTAGGCTATTCCGATGGCACAAAGGACGGCGGATATTTTTCGGCTAATTGGTCGATTTTCAGAGCGAAAGAGCGTCTTAGCGAAATATCCAAAAAGGCGAAGCTCAGTGTAATTTTCTTTGATGGTCGTGGCGGGCCGCCTGCCAGAGGCGGCGGTGAGACGCATAAGTTTTATCGTTCATTGTCGGACAAAATGCAAAAACATGAAATTCATCTTACGGTGCAAGGGCAAACGATAAGCTCAAGTTTTTTTACCTTTAAGCGTGCTTGTTTTAATGTTGAGCAGCTTTTTACGGCGGGCATTGAAAACAGATTGTTTTTAGAAAACGAAGCTAGGTTAAACAAAGCAGAACGAAAACTTTTAGAGAAGATGGCTGCTATCTCGTTTGAAAAATATGAAGCGCTCAAACAAGATCCTAACTTTGTACCTTATTTAGAAGAGATTACGCCGCTTCGTTTTTTTGGGCTTTCAAACGTAGGCAGCCGTCCAAGTTCTCGCTCACAAGCAGGTGCTGGCGTAGATTTTGGTAGTTTACGTGCTATTCCTTTTGTATCTTCTTGGAATCAAATAAAGCAAAATGTACCGGCATATTTTGGTCTTGGCAAGGCCTTACATGTTCTTTTTGAAACTGAAGGCTTGGCCGTATTACAAGACTTGTATAAGAACTCGCTTTTTTTTCGTACGCTGCTGGGTAATGCCATGCAGTCACTTATGAAAACAAATTTTGCGCTAACGGCCTATCTTAAGCATGATAAAAAATTTGGAGATTTTTGGAAAACAATTTATAATGAGGCCATGCTCAGCGAAAAAATGTTACTTAAAATATCTGGACAAAAACAGCTTCTTGAAAACCTAGTTTTTAACCGTCTTTCTATTACCCAACGAGAGAAGATAGTCCATCCGCTCCTTATTATTCAGCAATACGCCTGTATGGTCTTGCGCAAGAACCAGCAAGAAACAGGATTAGCTGAAAAGAACATTGAAGCCTATGAGAAACTTATTGTTCGCTCGCTTGCTGGAAACATTAATGCCAGCCGAAATTCTGCCTAAATACTTTTTATATTTTTTTATCCCTTTCTTTCCCCTCAATGCAAAAAAAAACAGTATCCAAAACACAAACATTTTCCTTTCTAAAACCCACGCTTGCTAAGCAAGATCTTAAAAGTGTACTTCGTTGCCTATTAAGCGATACGCTCACCCGTAAAGATGGGGGGCAGTATACGCTTGAGTTAGAACAAAAGTTTTGCCAGCTAATTGCTTGTAGAGATGCTGTTTTTTTAGCTAATGAATCGCTGGCCTTTTATTTTCTTGGGAAGGCACTTGGTCTTAACGCCGGCGATGAGGTTATTCTTTCGCCGCTTATTGAAGTTGAAATTTTCGAAGCCATGCATGCTTTAGGTCTGCGTAACATCTTTGCCGACCTAAAGCCAAAGAGCTTCATGCTGGCTGAGCAGTCTCTTGAGAAGAAGATTCATAGCCGAACGAAAGCTATTATTCTTTCGCATTCTTTTGGTTTTTTGCAAGCTGAATTGGCGGCTACATGTGCTAGGCTGAAGCAAAGCTACCCTTGGCTGATAATAATAGAAGATGCCACGCAGGCCATGGGAACAAGTTTCAAGAAGGCTGGGCGTTACCACGCCATAGGAACAGAAGCTGATTTTGCTATTTTCTCGATGGCCTCAAGCAGGCTTGTTACCGCAGGAAAGGGTGCTTTTATTAGCTTAGGAAATTTGGGTTTAAAAAATTCGAAGAACAAGGCATCAGCGGGAAGAGCTTATGAAGGAAATTTAGAGCTTCTCCGCCAGCTTTCTATGCCGCATGGCTTTTCGTATCTTTCAAATAATATTGGGGGGACGAGCAAACATAGCCAGCTTAGAAAAGTCAAAGCAGGAAAACTTTTGAATCAAAAAGAAAAGTTTCCTTCTGCTAAGAAGGCTCTTGATATACAGCAATTGCTTGTAAATTTCAGAAAACCTTTTCAAAGAACTCTGGAGCCTCATGGGAAAGGTTCATCGCTATCCAAAAACAAAGGGCCTAGCCAATTAGAGGCTCTTCGTCTTTGCGAGGTAGCACGCTTAGACTTTTCGCCCACAGAATTAGAGTCGGCTTTAGCGCTCTCTCAGCTTTCTTTATTGGAAGCGTTTTTGTCTAGGAATGCTACTTTGTATAAGCAATTTCTTGCTGCTTGTAGCCAAAAGAAGCTAGCGTATAAAGAGAGTCCGGGAAAAAACTGCAACTATAGTTTCTTTCCGCTATGGCTACCAAAAGAGTCTCGCCGAGCTACTTTGCAGAAGTTTGCCCAAGTTCTCTCTTTTCCGGTAAGGCTGGAAACGTTCACAGCCTATGGGCATATAAAAAATTCTAGAGACTTGCTTAAGGGCTTAAGTGAGAAAAAAAAGAGCTTAGCTAATCAAGAGATCTTGGTATACAGCCTTGAGCTAAGCAAACTAAAACATGCAACAGACCTGCACGAGAACCTTGTTCTTCTGCCTATATCGCCTAGTATGGATGAGACGCAGGTAGAGAAAATTCTTGCCTTATTAAAAAACATGTAAGGAAGCAGGAAACGCAGCTACATGATATAATCGGCAATGAGTAGGCTTAAGTATGATAGCCTGCTGATGACCAGCGAAGTATGGATGAGGCGCAGATGGAGAAAATTCTTGCCTTATTAAAAAACATGTAAGGAAGCAGAGGAACACAGGGCTTAATGATATCCGCGGCATTAGTAGGTTTAGGTAGGATAGGAAGCCTGTTAGAAGATGATCAGCGAAGAGAGAAGCCTGCAAGTCATGCGGGGGCTATATTGGGGAATAGAAAACTGCGGCTAATTGCTGCTGCTGATATTTCTGCTAAAAGACGTCATGCCTTTTGTAAGCGCTGGGGACAGCAAAAAATTTATGCCTCTACGCAGGAGCTGCTTGAAAAATGTAGCCCCGATATTTTATTTTTGGCTACGCCGACACAGCATCATTTAGAAGGACTAAGCCAGGCTCTTGCTTCAAATGTTAAGGTGGTGGTATTAGAGAAGCCACTGGGCAGCTCCCTTGAAGAAATACAGCAAGCCAAGAAAAATTTTTCTCGGATACTTACAAAAAAGTATCCTTTCTCTTCGAAAAAAAATGAGCCACTGCGGCATGCTCATGCTTTGGGTTTTACAAGGGTCTTAGTCAACCATGAAAGACGTTTTGCTAGCGATTACAACTTGCTTCGCCAAAACATGATAGCGGGAAAATACGGAAAGCTACTTGAGGCTTCGGCGTATTTTTTCACGCCAAGCAAGGCTGCTTGGCATGAAATACTTTTGCATGATGGCACGCATCTGCTAGATGCTTTTAGCTTCTTATTGGCTTCAGAAAACGCGGCAGCCATGAAGCTAGCTAAGCTGGCAAGTTCTGCGCTGCAGGCCACAGAAAAGAATACCCAGAAAAACACTCTTATACTAAGAGAGCTAGCTAAGCAATACTTGTATACGGGGAAGCTACTCTCGCCAGCTTATAAAATTGTTTCGGCGCATCTTACTAAACAAGAAAAAGCTAATCAAGCAGAGACCTTGCAATGTCTTAGCAAGTTTCAGGCTCATTCAAGCCAAGGTTTAGAAATTCCACTAAGCCTGCATATAGGCAGAGCAAGAGAATATTTTCATTTTGAAATTAGCTTATGGTTTGAAAAAGCTAAGGTATGTATCGGAAATGGTTTTTTTACAGAGGAGTTTTCAAAGAAGAGTCCCTACTACAAGGGCTTTCGCTCATTGATAAAAGAAAAAAAATCGCTAGGCTATCAAAAAACATATTTCTTTCGTAACATGGTGAGGGCAGCTGTTAGCTTGGCACAGGAACCCTTAGCCCTTAGCCCCTCTTCTATGGATGAAGCAGAGCTAGTGTTCCAGTTTAAAGAAACGCTGCTCAAGCTGGTTTCGAAAAAGAGCTAACATGGAAGTTTTCCATGAACATTATTTTGATGTTTAGTTTATGAGTTACTTTGAATAAAGCCTCTATCTTCGGCTCTCTTTAAGATATCTAAGGCATTGTATTGCTGCATACAAAGGTTATTGTCACAGTCTTTCTTGAGGCAACGGTAAGGGCTTATAATTGGCTCTTTCTTCATGATAGGGCAAGCGTAGGTAGAAAGCAGAGAGCAGAAAAGCTTTTTATCATCTGGATGCAGGCATGTGGCAAAATCGGGGCTTTGGCGGAATTTATTTGTTGGTCCAAAAAGTGCCATGCTGGGCGTCTTAAGATGCCAGCCTATATAGGCAGCGCCGCTATCAGAGGCTATAAGTAACTGGGCCATGGCCACAAGAGCAAAAATTTCCTTTAAGCCAAATAGCGCAGCTTTTAAAATACCGAATTCTTCTGCCCACTGCCTGGCGTCATGCTGACGGCTTTTATCGGCTACAAGAATGCTCTCTAGCTGATACTGTTTCTTGGCTTGAACGATGATATCCGAAACAAGTGCCTTTGGCATATTTTTAGTATGATAGCCACTCCAAGGAAAGAGGAGCAGGATTTTTTTTTTTTGCAACGTATGTTGTTCTAAAAATTTCAGTACAGAGTTCTTTGCTTCGGGAAAGATTTTTGCTTGGTTAGCGCTGTTTAAAAAAGGCGTTTCTGCTAGCTTGGCTGTGTTGGAGGAGGTTTTTTGCGTTTTCTGCAATGGCTGTGGCTCTGAAAAACAGAGGTTTTTGTCGATGACATTGAGCAGCGCTCTTGTGCCTAGGGTGCGGGTATAAAGCAGCCATGAAAATTCTCGGCTGTCTTTTCTTTCTAGGCCTACAGCATTCTTTGCTGGCAGCAGCCTAGCTATCAGAGCGGATTTTAAAAGACCCTGGGGGTCAAGAACAAGGTCTTGCTGGGGCAGATGTAAACGCTTTAAATGGAGTAAGCTCTTAAGGGGCTTGGCGGGGTTAATGCCTATTACTCTGTCTATCCAAGGAAAATGTAGGAGGGCATCTTCAAAGCGGCTGTCTACTATCCATGTAAGAGTCGCGGCAGAGTTTTTTTTTAATCTTGCCGCTAAAGGCAGAGTTAGTAAAATATCTCCTAATGAAGAGAGTCTAACAATACTAATCTTATAATTCATAGCTTATTTTTTTGCTTCATAAAATACAGCTGGTTTCTAGAAAGATAAATTTAACGTGTTTGAAGGAGGTCTGCGGCAGGCAATGCATCAGTATATTTTTTTATAGCAAAAGTTTGCAAGCTAGTTTTATTGCCAAACATATCTTCGGCGTAGAACATAAGCCTGCCAGACTGGTTTAGCAGAAGCTCTGCCGAGGTCTTATCGGGGCTTTCTTCTAACAGGGTAAAGGTTGTTGCAAGGGCAGCTGGCTGCATAGGCGTTTCTGAATTTTCGTCTTGTAGGGTAGCATAGTAGATTTTTGACTTAGGGCTGTAGGTATCGCTTGTTTTGAAAAGCAGACGAAGCGAGTCTTTTATAAATAATGTTTTTTGATGAAGCACTTTAATGGCGGTACTATCGCTGTTTTCTTTTGTATAGAGGCTTAGGCTGGGGGGCTTGGTATCAAGGCTGATGCGTATTTGTTTTGTTGCCTCATTTCCTAAAACATCTGTGGCAACAATTTTTAAATGGCTTTCATTGAATGGCGGGCTTAGTTTATGGGCTCTTGATTTGCTGGGAATATCTTGGTAGCTGAAAACTACTTTCTTTGTATTTTCTGAAGAAAGGTCTGTAAAGTGGAGAGTGAGTTTGTCCATTTGGCTACCGGCATCGCTGGCAAGAATAAAGAAAGTAGCCTTAGGGGCAAGGATGGCATGGGCTGTGCTGGCAGAGCTGGGAGAGCTGGCCTGGCGTTGCCAGTGGTAGGGATGGCTAAATAAAATTTGGCTTTCGCCACCTTTTTTGTCGATGTGCACACGAATATCCGAGAGCTTCCCGGTTGGGGAGAGTAGTTTAAATTGCTGGTCTTCATTTTTTAAAAACATAAAAAACTTTCCGATATAATGACGTTTCCTAAACCTTAGTACCCCGCCTTTACCTTTACCGTTACTTTTACTAAGCTTTAGGAGGTCAAGCTCTAAGAGCGTATGGGGACGTACAGCTATGTAGAGCGTATCATTTTTTTCTGTGGTATAGAAGACACGGTTTCTTTTTTGGTACAGTGTATTGGGGATGATCAGTGTTTCAGAATTCGTTTGGTCTTTGGTTACATAGCTATTGCTAAATACTGTGAAGTTAAGATTCTCTATTGCCTGTAAATTTTTGCTCTGTGCTTGCAATCCCGTATAGCTAAAAATTATGAGGAAGAGGTAGAGCGGAATTTGAAATTTGCTTGGGGAAAAGACATGCAAAAAAATAGTATTAATCTTGATGTTTAGCCGCTTAGGCGTAGCTGAGAGGACGCGCCTTATAAAGGGTATGTTCATGTAACGTTTACTCTTATTTTTTAGTTTTAGATAGGGGGCTAAGAAGTTTTTCGTAGCGAGCATAATTATTTTTTATGGCTTGCTTTAGGTCATGAATAAACAGAGAACGAATAGCGCTAAGTTTTTTTTTGGATATTTCTTGAGAACGTAAGTGGCCAGATTCTAAAGCGTGCTTGCTTGACTTGGGAACTTCTGCTGCGCTTAGATAGTGGCTGAAACAAAGTGATTTGCCAAGCACCATGGCTACCGAGGCAGGATTGATTTTTAAACGACCTTTCTGCTGTATCGAGATGGTGTTTACGAGGCTTACAGGGATTACTTCAAGCTGTGGCTTTGTTTCTAAAATGCGAAGCCATGCCGATTTAAAAGGCTGAATGCCAGCATCAAGGCTGCGTGTTCCTTCGGGGAAGATGGCTAGGGACATGCCTGTAGCCAATTTTTTATTTACTTGCAATAAGTCTTGAATGGCTTGTTTTGGATGCTTGCGATTGATGGGCAAATGCCCTAAAGATTTCATCGCCCAGCCAAAGATAGGTATTTTGAAATATGAATGCTTTGAGAGGAAAATAATATCTTTGTTTAAAAAACCCATGAGAATGAAAATATCAAAACTAGATTGGTGGTTGGCACAAAGCAGATAATTCTTATTTTCTTTAAGCGGCGCTTCTTCGAAAACCTTTAGCTTAGACCCGCTCAAGACTACCAGGCTGCGTGCCCAGAACCTTGCTATATTTTTTATTTGCTGTGTTTTAAACTTTTTGCTAAGTGGCAGAAGGAATAAAATAAAAAATGTTATGCCACCAAAAAAGACAAAAGTGTAGAGGTAGCTATACCAAAAAATACTTCGTATCATAATGTTCTTGTTTCAGTGTTTTATAATACGAGGGGCATGGTAGATATCCTTTGCCAGCAATGCTTGAGCTGATTGAAGCGCAAAAGATGAATTTCGGAAATTTGCATGCTTCTTCGTAAATCTCTGTGCTGAAGTAAATCTAGCGCCTTAGATATTTTAAGCCAAGATATGTCTTTGAAGGCTAAGGTGATATGGGGGATAAATGGCCTCGTTTGCTTTGGTTTTGAAAGAGCTTTTTCTGCTAGGTTTAAAAACTCTTGCATGCTTAAGGCTATAGTTTTCTGTAGCCTTGTTAAGGCATAGCATGTCTTTATCGCTAAGTAAAGAGTGTGCTGGCTAAAGTGTTTTACGCTGGTAGTGCTAAGCGTGAAATTTGAAGTTTGGCTCAGGCTTAAAGCCCTGTGCCAGCTGGCAAGGAGTTTATCCTGCTGCGCCGGAGGCATGGCCCAAGGCGGGAAAAGCGTAATATGAGCCGGCGACCTTAAGCAGGCCATGCTCTGATACTGCCGGCTTAGCTCCGCTTTTAAACTTTCCACTTCATCCAAAAATGGAGGCGGTAGTATTATCGCAGAAAAATATAAATTTTTATGTAAACTTTTTTGTTTGCCCAGCTTCGCAGGAGTTGTAGGAGTTTTCATGCTGGCTAGCTGTTTTGGAGACCTTGCTTTCATGCCTTTATAGTTATAACATTAAGCCAAGTTATTTTTTTCGCTAAAAACCTGAAAAACTTTTCTATCGTAGCGTTCGTCCATGAAAGGGCTGAGGTCAGGAAATCTTTGCAGCTCAAAAAAAACACCAAGGCTAAGAGACTCGCCGTGCTGCAAGAGAAAGGAATCGTAATAGCCTTTGCCGAAGCCTATGCGGTTGCCAGTTTCATCAAACAGAAGCCCTGGGGTAAGTATAATATGAATATCGCCATAGTAAGATTTGCAAAAAGCAGGGTTTGGCTCTTTGATTGAATAGAGCGGGTCGGTTATAAGCTGCTGGGCTAAACTTTGCTTAGACGTTAGCTCTCGTGCTACTAGGCTGCGACCATGCCCCTGCCCCTGCTCTTTACGCATGGCCGGCAAAAATACACGAAAGTTTTTTTGAGCCTGGTGAGCCAAGAGGGTTTCTATTATGAGAGAAGTATTTACCTCGCTTTGGGTGACCATGCTACAGCATATTTTTGTAGCTTTATTTTGGTATATAAAATCTAAAATGCGCCTGCTAATTTCTAAGGAGAGTTTGGCATGAAGAGCGGGCTGCTTCAAAAAAAAATCATCTCGGCGTTTCTTGAAGAGCCTGCGGAGTTTTTGTTTCTCTTGTTGCATGGAAGAGAAAGTGGGCATGCTGGGCTTAGCCTTCTGTTGCTTATCTGCTGCATTCATGGCGTTGGCTGGGGCTGGCTGAGAAAATTGGCGATGACATCGGAAAATCTTTTTGATTCTTCCCAATGCAGCCAATGTCCGCTCTCTGCAAAATGTTCAAATTGGGCAAGCGGGAATTTTTTTTGCAAGTCAGGAATTTCGCTTTTCAAGATGTAGGAACTTTGCCCGCCTCGAATGAAGAGCATGGGGATAGGCGAGGGGCTTTCAAAATAAATGCCAGCACGCACAAAATGACCTTGCTTAGATAAGACCTCCATGTTACATTGCCAGTATAGTTTCTTAGTTTTCGTTCCTTGAATGACTAGGTTTTTTAAGAGAAAATTTCTGGTATGAACGTAGGGTATCTTTTCAGCTAGGGCTTCAAAGACTTGCGCTCGGGTTTGAAATTTCTCAAGTTTAAGCTGATACAAATAGCCAGCATACTTTTCGGCAACACTTTTCTCTTCTTTGGCTTGCGGATGCATATCGGCTACAACAACTTTTTCAACACGGCTTGGAAACAGCGAAGCAAAACAAAGAGCGGTCTTGGCGCCCATAGAATGCCCCAGTAAAGCTGCCTTCTTAATTCCATGTGTATCAAGAAACTGTTTTAGATCGTAGCTCATAGCCAGGTAGCTCATGATGGGGCTATGCGGGGAATGCCCATGATTTCTTTGGTCGACTACGAAGATCTCTCTAGCCTCTTTTCCGTGGAGGTTCTTAGAGATGCCTAAGGCTGTAGGGAGCAAGTTACTTATTGAAGCAAGGTAGCCGTGAAGAATAATGAGCGGCTTCTTAGGGCTAGCATGCGTGGAGCTTGCATGGGAAGTAGCTACTTTCTTAAAGAAAAGCTCTAAGCTTGAAGTTGAGCTTGAAGCTGAAGGTAACATCATAGCTGAAAAATACTACAGTGTTGCAGGGCTAGCTTTATCGCCTAGCATAGCCGCTTCAATAAGCGCCCGAGTATAGGGTTCTTTTGCGCTACGAAAAATATTCTTAGCTTTCCCATAGCTTATGGTTTTGGCATGGCGCATAACCAAAATATCATCGGCCAAGGCACGCACCACTCGTAAATCATGAGAGATAAACAAATAACTTAAACTGTATTTTTCCTGAAGTCTTAGCAAAAGGTCAATCATTCTTTTCTGCAGAGAGACATCTAAGGATGAAGTTGGCTCATCTAAGATAATAAGTTTAGGTTTTAGGATGATGGCACGTGCTAGGGCAATTCTCTGGCGTTCTCCGCCAGAGAACTCATGGGGGTAGCGCTGCACGGTAAGTTTAGGCAGACCTACTTCGGCTATGGCCTTAGCGCCAAGCTCGCGTCTTTCCTTTGAGCTAAGGTCTTTTCGATGTAAGCTTAAACCCTCGCTGATGGTATCACCGGCTGTCATGCGCGGCGAGAGTGATGAGAAGGGATCTTGAAAAACCACTTGCATGTTTTTTCTAGCTAAAAGCAAGGCCTTGCTTTTAGCGGCATGGATAGGCTGGCCCTTAAGTAAGATTTCCCCAAGTGTTGGCACTAAGCGTAAAATGCCAAGCGCCAAGGAAGTCTTGCCCGACCCCGACTCGCCAATGATGCCCAGTGTTCGCCCGGCATGAAGGCTAAAACTAAGGCTTTCAACAGCCGTAAACTGGCCTAAGGTTCTGCGCAGCAATTTTGATTTTATCGGATATTTCACAGAGAAATTTTTCACTTGAAGAATAGGAGTCGTTTTTTTTAGATTCCTTGTGAAAGCAGCTTCTTCGCTAGCCAAACGTAGAAGTTTCTGTGGCCTGCTAGCAAACAAATCTTGAGTATAGCTATGCGTAGGTTTTTTGAAAAGCCTAAGCATGCTTGCTTGTTCTACGATGCGACCATTTCGCATCACGGCAACTTCATCGGCAACATGCTCAACAAGGCTTAAGTCATGGGTGATAAACAACATGGAAAGCTGAAGTTCTTGCTTGAGCTTTGAAAGAAGTTTTAGTATTTGTGCTTGCACGGTTACATCAAGCGAGGTTGTTGGCTCATCGGCAATAAGTAAGCGTGCATCCGCCGAGAGTGCCATGGCTATCATAATGCGCTGTCTCTGCCCGCCAGAGAGTTCATGGGGGTATCTGTTTAAGTAGCTAGGAGCCTCTTGAAGGCCTACTTGCGAAAGCAGAGTTATGGCTTTTTCCTGTATGGCTGATTGCTGGCGAAGTTTTGTGTGCAGGGTGATATTCTCGCGTATTTGGGAATAGACTGTTTGCAGGGGGTTCAGCGAAGACATGGGGTCTTGAAAAATATAGGCTATCTTTCTCCCGCGAAGTTTTCGTAATTTTGACTCTGGCATAGAGAGCATGTCTTCACCATTAAAAAAAACTTTCCCAGATATTTCTGGGAAAATATGCCGTGGCACGAGCCTTGTAAGAGAAAGTGCTGCCATAGACTTCCCCGACCCCGACTCGCCGACTAAGGCAAAAGATTGCCCTGCTTGCAAGGAAAAGCTAATGCCATCTACGGCTTGAATGCTTTTTCCTGCGCTGCTTATTTTTGTGTAAAGGTTTTCGACCTGAAGCAAGGCAGGTTTTTTTATGTCTGGCTTTCTTCTCATGTATTTCTTAGAAAAATGTACTGCCTAGTTTTGAATTCGGCTGGTTTTGCTATTTTGAGGCATCTGTGAAAAGAGCAAGAAATTAAGAATCCTTTGAAAATGTTTTTTTGTTATCAAAGGCATCACGAAGGGCTTCGGCAGCGAACATGAGGAGGGATAAGATTATCGAAAGAGCGAAAAACCCCGTAAGCCCTAGCCATGGCGCTTGAAGGTTGTTTTTGCCTTGGAAGATAAGCTCGCCAAGCGAGGGAGATGGAGGAGGCAATCCGAACCCTAGAAAGTCGAGAGCGGCTAGGGTCGTTATCGCCGCGCTTAGATTAAAGGGCAGGAAGGTGATAGTGGCTATCATAGCATTGGGCAGCACATGGCGAAACATAATAACCCTATGCGAAAGACCTAAGGTTTTAGCCGCTCGAACATAGTCCATATTTCGAGCACGCAGAAATTCGGCGCGGACTACGCCCACATAGCCCAGCCATGAAAAAAGTGAGAGAAATACTAAGAGCCAAAGAAAACTAGGGACGACAACACTTGAAAGTATTATAAGCAAATATAAAGTGGGGATAGAATCCCATACTTCTATAAGGCGCTGGAAGAACAGATCTACCCAGCCACCAAAGTAGCCTTGGATGGCTCCCGCGCTTACCCCGATGACAATGGATACCAGCGTAAGCACAAGCCCGAAAATGGTTGATAGCCTAAATCCATAAACCATTCTAGTGAAAACATCTCGAGACTGATCATCGGTGCCAAGCCAATTTCTGCTTGAGGGCGGCGAAGGGGCGCTGCCTTCAATATCAGTAACTACGGTATCGTAAGAGTAGGGAATGAGCGGAAAAAAAAGCCAGCCGCCGCTCTCTTCTATCAGCGAGCGTACATAGGGGTCTCTGTAATCGGCTTCGCTATCAAAATCGCCACCAAAGCTACGTTCGCTATAGCTTTGTAGCAGTGGAAAATATAGTTGCTTGTTATAGGAAACTATGAGCGGCTTATCATGGATAAATATCTCTGCAACAAGCGAGAACAAAAAGAGCAGCGAGAAAAGTATGAAAGAGTAGTAACCACGCTTATTTTTTTTGAAGTTACCTAGCCTTCGCTTGTTAAGTTCTGAAAGCATGCTAGCCTATCCTTTTCTCAAAGTCTATTCTAGGATCGATAAATACGTAGAGAATATCAGAAATAAGTTTTAAGAAAAGCCCCAATAAGGAGAAAAAAAATAAGCTTGCAAACATGACGGGGTAGTCATGACGAACGGTAGATTCAAAACCCAAGAGGCCCAGCCCATCAAGCGAAAAGATAACCTCAATAAGCAAGGAAGAGGCGAAAAGCAGACTGACTAAGACGCTAGGAAACGAGGAAATAATGAGTAACATGGCATTGCGAAAGACGTGGCGAAACAAGGTTTGAATTTCGCCCAGCCCTTTGGCTCTGGCGGTTATGACATATTGCTTGCTAATCTCGTCTATGAAGGAGTTTTTTGTAAGTAAGGTAAGTCCGGCAAAGCCAGAAATAACCATGGCGCTAATGGGCAGGGCCAGGTGATGAAAATAATCTTTTACTTTCGCCCAAAAGGAAAGCTCATCGAAGTTTGAGCTGACAAGGCCGCGCAGCGGAAACCACTGGAAATACTCTCCGCCGGCAAAGACTATAATAAGAAAGATAGCAAAAAGAAAGTTAGGAATAGCGTAGCCAATGGTAATGAGCGTGCTTGTTGAAAGATCAAAACCTGTGCCATCGCGCATGGCTTTTGCAATGCCTAAGGGTATGGATATGAAATAGATAAGGATGCTGGTCCAGAGTCCCAAAGATATGGATACGGGCATTTTGTCTGCTATCAGGCTTATCACGCTTTGGTCCCGATAAAAACTTTCTCCGAAATTGAAACTGAAGTAATTTATCAGCATTCGGATAAAACGCTCTGGGGCGGGCTTGTCTAGGCCATAGTAGCTGCTCAGTTCGGCGATAAGTTCGGCCTCTAGCCCGCTGGCTCCTTTGTAGCCGCCCTCATCGGCGGTTTGTAAAGTTTCGCTACCGCCACCGCTCTCTAAACGAGAGATAACCCCTGTTTCGTCGCTGTGATATAAAGTGGACATCATTTGTTCCACTGGCCCGCCGGGGATTATTTGGACCACGGCAAAGTTTATAAACATAATTCCTATTACGGTGGGTATTATGAGTAGTAAGCGTTTGAATATGTAAAAAAGCATGAGTGTCTTTGCCTGTTAAAAGCTGAATGGTCTCTTTGTTTTTTCTGAAGACTCTGACTCTAGTAGCTGCAGCTGCGTAACTGTCTCTGATAGAAACGAGCTTTGCTGGAAGTATGAAATATTCATAGCTTATAGGATAAGGCTAAGGCTAAGGCTTAGAAGATGATTTAACAAACGCAGAAATACACAAGTTGGCTTGGCCTAGCAAAGTAGAGCTTAGAGAAAGACGTTTAGAGAAATTTGTTTATAATTATGTAAGTATGCAACTCTACTTAGTTATTGAACGCATTTTAACGTATATTCTAAGGTATTATTCTGATATATATTTCTGATATATATTTCTGATGTATATTTCTGATGTATATTTTGTAGTTATTTAACGTAGGTTTCGTAGATTGGATTTCAGGTCGGCCGCTTTCTTTGAATCCACCCACCAGCTATCAATGGGAAGGTTGTAAGGGGGGCGTTTTTCTGGCATGCCAAATTTATCCCAGTAAAGCACACGGAAAGAAGCGAGATACCAATGGGGAATAAGAAAGTGGTTCCATAACAAAACTCTATCGAGAGCCTTTGTATAGGTAATAAGCTGATCTCGGCCAGGGGAGGCAATGAGGCCTTTGACCAGTGTATCTATGGAGGGATCTTTAATGCCAATAACATTTCGTGAGCCTTTGATGTCGGCGGAAGCCGATCCCCAGAAAGTTAATTGTTCATTTCCCGGCGAATCTGATTGCCCGAAAGATTGCACAATCATATCAAAATCAAAATTATTAACCCTGTTAATATATTGTGCTGTGTTGATGGTATTGACTTGTACTTGAACACCCAGCTTCTCAAGGTCTTTGACAAACTTTCCGGCGACTCTTTCAAAGGCTGGAAGCACCAGTAGAATTTGAAACTTCATCTTTTCTCCAGTGGATGAATTTTGTAATACGCCAGCTTGCACTGTCCAGCCAGCTTGCTTCAGCAGAGTATTGGCCTTACGAAGGTTAGAGCGGCTTTGCCCGCTGCCATCTGTTTGAGATGGCAAAAAGGCTTTCGTAAAAACCTCTTCGGGTATTTTTCCTCTGAGGGGTTCTAAGAGGCGCCGTTCTTCTTTTGAGGGAAGACCACTAGAGGCAAGCTCGCTGTTGTTGAAATAACTTCTAGATCTTGTATAGGCATTATAGAAAAGCACTCTGTTTGCCCATTCGAAATCGAAGACGAGGGCCAGCGCCTCACGCACGCGGCGATCTTTAAAAATGCTTTTACGCAAGTTAAAGGCAAAGCCTTGCATGCCTTGGGTGTTTTCATGGGGGATAAGTTCTTTCTTGAGGAGGCCATTTTTAACGGCCTTGGTGTCATAGCCGACAGCCCATTCTTTCGAAGTATTTTCAGAGAAAAAGTCAACCTTTCCCGATTTCAAAGCCTCACGCAGCACTTCAAGGCTTTTATAATATTCGTAGCGAATCTCATCGATGTTATAGCGTCCTTTGTTTACAGGAATATCTTTTCCCCAGTAATTGCGGACTCTTTCATAGGTAACAAATTTTCCAGCATCAAAATTCTTGACTTTGTAAGGGCCGCTACCTAAGGGTGGCTCTAAGCTGCTTTTTGAGAAATCTCTTGATTGCCAATAATGTTTAGGGAGAATATTTAGCTGGCCTAGAATAAGCGGCATTTCGCGATTGGCTTTCTTGAAGCTGAAGGTTACGCTACGTGGTCCTGTTTTTTTCACCTCTTTGACATCTTGATAGTAGAACTTAAAGAAAGGCGCTCCTTGGCTTAGTAGGGTATTGAATGTCCATATAACATCTTCTGGGGTAACGGGCTTGCCGTCATGCCATATGGCCTGCTTACGAAGGGTGAAGGTTACATATTCACGTTTTTCGTCATATTCAATGGTTTCGGCCAAAAGACCGTAGCCGCGGCTATGTTCATCGGATGTTTGTTCTAGCAGTGTATCGTAAGTGTAGCTAAAGCCCGATACTGTTTCTCCTTTGACAATAAACATGTTGAAGCTATCGTAGCTACCCAAGGCGCCTAATACCATTTCTCCGCCTTTGGGGGCGTTGGGGTTTGCGTATTCAAAGTGTTTGAAGCCAGCTTTATATTTGAAGTCGCCGTATATTGATACGGCATGGCTTTTCGCTGCGAAGGCTTGGCTAAATGTAGCTATTAGAGTAAGGAGCGCAAGAAGCGTAAGAAGCCTGAAGAATGCTGGCATGTTGCTTTTTGCTGTAGCTAAAGCTAAGGCAAGATACGGCCTTCTTTGTATTGGGGAGGCTGTTGTTTCTTTGGATTCTTGAGATTTCATACTTTGAATTTTAACTTGGTTCATAGTTTTCCTTGTATAGTTTTTATTCTTATTCTAAGGTACGCAGTTTATA